>NZ_JBFAYB010000034.1:0-76596 GCF_040681075.1 Streptomyces sp. NPDC051907
CGCCGCAGACCGGCGGAGCGGACCACAGTCGTCTCGTCTCCCCGTCCGTCAGTCGAAGACCGACAGACAGTTCGTCCGCTTCGCATGCGCCGGGTCAAGCGCGTTCGCCACCTCGTGGTACGCGATCCGGTCGAACAGCCCTATCGCCAGATGCTCCGACAGGTCGACCGCGCACAGGTCCTGGAGCAGGACGTTCTTCACGTTCGGCCCGCTCAGATACTGCGAGCGGTACGGAGTGACCACCTCGTCGTAGCGGGTCGCGATGACGGTGTACTGCACGCCGGGCACGGTGTCTCCGCCGGCGTTGAGCTTGGTCAGGAAGGGGGAGCCGGCCACCTGGTCGGCGATCCCCGGGGTGGCGGCGCTGAGGAGCTTCTCAGCGCCGGGGAAGAACGGCAGCAGCTTGGCGAGGCCGCCCAGCGTCGTGCCGTGGTTGTCGGGGGCGAGGCCGACCAGCGCGTTCACCTTGTCCGCCCCTCCCAGGAACTTGAGGTAGTAGCGCGGCATCATGCCGCCCTGGGAGTGGCCGACGAGGTCGGCTTCGGACGCGCCCGTCGCGGCGAGCACCCTGTCGACGTACGCGTCGAGCTGCTCGGCCGACTTCTCGATCGGGCCGAGGCCGTGGAAGAAGGGCACGCCGGGGAGCTGGCCGTAGTCGAGGGAGAAGACGCAGTAACCGCGATTCACCAGGTACGGGGCGAGGGCGAGCCAGTTGTCGATGGAGTTCCCGAGGGTTCCGTGGACCAGGACCACGGGGCGGGGGTGGGCTGTAGACGGTTTACAGGAGTAGTTGTTCCATCCACTGCTCGGAGCGGATGAGGCAGTCTTGGCCGCCGCGGCCGAATCGGCGTACGCGGCGGCTGTGGGGGTGAGGGCGGCGGCGACCGCCAACAGCAGGGCGGCCAGGGGTCTCATTGCACGTTTCCAAGGCAGCATCGAGCTGTCTCCTTGCGGCTCAAGGGAGTAGCGATGGCTGGATTCGCTGTACTGACGCCAACCTACGCACGAGTAACCACCGCAGGGAAGTTACGCGTCGGTAAAAACTGAGCCTGCGTCAACCGGCATGCACTACAGGGCAGTTCGCGTGCGATCCCCCTGCCGCACTCCCCCGACGGCCGTGCGGCAAGCGGACCGAGAGCCTCCTTCGTCGGCCCGTCCCCGTACCGCCGCTCGCGGCCGTCGACGGCCCCCCGCCCGCGCTCAGCGGCGCTTGCGGCCGCCCGGGTCGCGGCGAGGCGAGAGCTGCTCCCGGGCCGACTGCCAGCGCGATCGCATCTGGCCGACCACGTTGTGCCACTGCCGCCGGACCTCGTCGTCGGCAGGGCGCTGCCCGAGGCGGATCCGGCCGAGCTCGTCGCCCACCTCCCGCCCGAGCGCCGCCGAGGCGACGAGCACGAGCATGGCCCCGAAGAGCGCCGAGATCATCGCGAAGACCGCGCCCACCGGTCCGTACCGCGTGGCGTAGGAGCTGAACAGATGCGGCAGGTAGACCGCCGCGCCGACCGAGTAGAACCCTGCGGCGACGGCGGTGATGACCGCGAAGGGCAGCAGGTCCTGCCAGACGAGCCGCTTGGCGGAGAGCCTGCGGCCGGTCAGGACGAGGAAGACCGCCGTCAGCGGCGCCTGGAACAGCGCGGCCGTCAGACCGAAGCGCCCGCTGAGAGCCGCGCCGAGCCAGCCGGTGACCACCAGGTAGACGGCGAGTCCGACGATCCACACCAGGCCGTTCAGCGTGTTGCGCACGCTGAGCGGCTTGAGCTCCCAGGTCTGCTCGAACAGGCGCTGCATTGCCCGCGTGAAGCTGAGCACCGAAAGCATCAGGAACAGGGCCCCGAGGATGCCCACGCTGGTGCTCGCGTCGTCAGTGGACGCGAACAGCTGTCTGACCGCCTCGGCCCCGCCCCCGGTCAGGCCGTACCGGTTGACGATCTCGTCCGCGACGTCGTCGCCCCCGATGTGCGGCAGGGAGCCGGCGAGGACCGCGAGCGGGATCAGCGCGGTCAGCGCGCTGGAGGACAGGGCCATCGAGCGGTCGAAGCCGACGACCTTCTGGAAGCGGTTGACGACGCGCAGCATGAAGGCCGGACGGAGCCAGAACGTCAGCGTTCTCTTGACGCGCTCGCGGTCGACGGCTGCCGTCGTGCCCTCCTCGGGTCGCAGAGCTCGGTGACATCGCGAGCGTAATGCGAGATTTGTGCGCCCTGTCGCTTCGACACGGGAGGGGTGCGGGGAGGGCGGCGGGAGGGGTACGGGGGCACGGGACGGGGCCCGGGAGGCACCCGGAAGGGGGCATGGGAGGCGCTTCGACTCGGGACGCGGGGCGACCGCCGCACGGGCAGGCCGGTACGGCGACGAGCAGGCCGGGCGCGCCGGCGGCAGGGGCCGAGGCCGGGACCGGAGGCGCGCGCATCGGCGCTGCGGCGCGCAGCATGGAGGGAGGGGGACTACGACGTGGGCCGTGCGCCTCTCCACCGCCGTCCGGCGCGGAGGCAGTATGGGCAGGAGGTCGGAATGACGAGGACTGCGGCGAAGAAGGCGCGGAGCGAGCAGCGGAGCGAGCAGCAGACCGGGCAGCAGACCGGGCAGCGGCTCACACCCGAGGAGCGGGCCGCCCGCGGACGAGCGGCCCGCAAGCAGGCGCCCCGCTCGGGGCACGCGGAGTTCGACCCGCCCCGCGACCGGCCGAACCCGGTGGACGTCGTCGAGGAGCAGTCGGCGACGCGGGTGCAGGAACTGATTCCGATCCGCTACGCGCGGATGTCGGAGTCCCCCTTCCGCTTCTACCGGGGCGCCGCCGCGATCATGGCCGGCGACCTGGGCGCCACGCCGGACTCCGGCCTGCGGGCCCAGCTGTGCGGCGACGCGCACATGCTGAACTTCCGCCTGATGGGATCAGCGGAGCGGAACCTGCTGTTCGACATCAACGACTTCGACGAGACGCTGCCTGGGCCGTTCGAGTGGGACGTCAAGCGGCTGGCGACGAGCCTGGTCATCGCGGGGCGGGAGAACGGCTTCACGGACCGCGAGCGAGCCAAGATCGTTCAGTCGGCGGTGCGGTCCTACCGCGAGCAGATGCGCCGCTTCGCCGCCATGCGCAACCTCGAGGTCTGGTACGCCAAGGCCGACGCGGCCCAGCTCCAGGCCATCGCGGCCGACGCGCTGCACAAGCGCGGCCGCCGGAACCTGTCCGCGCAGCTGGAGAAGGCGCGCGGGCGCGACAGCCTGCAGGCCTTCGGGAAGCTCACCCGGGTCGTCGGCGGCGAACACCGGTTCATCGCCGAGCCGCCCCTGATCGTGCCGCTCGCCGACCTGCTGCCGGACAACGAGCGCGGGGCGCTCGAGGAGCGGATCCTCGGCCTGATCGACGGCTACCAGCAGACCCTCCCGTCGGACCGCCGGCACCTTCTCAAGCAGTTCAGGGTGGTCGACATGGCGCGCAAGGTGGTGGGCGTCGGCAGCGTCGGCACGCGCTGCTGGGTCGTCCTGCTGCTCGGCCGCGACGGCGAGGACCCGTTGATCCTCCAGGCCAAGGAGGCCGGCGAGTCGGTGCTCGCCGCGCACGCCGGCGCAAGCGAGTACGCCATGCAGGGCGAGCGGGTGGTGGCCGGCCAGCGCCTGATGCAGGCCTCCGGGGACATCTTCCTCGGCTGGCGGCGGGTGCAGGGGATCGACGGCCGCCAGCGGGACTTCTACGTACGCCAGCTGCGCGACTGGAAGGCGATCGCCGAGCCCTCGCAGATGCCGCCGCGCGGCATGAGGGTCTTCGGCGAGGTGTGCGGCACCACGCTGGCCCGCGCACACGCGCGCTCCGGGGACCGGATCGCCATCGCCGCGTACCTCGGCGCGGGCGACGTATTCGAACGGGCGCTGGCGGAGTTCGCGGAGAGCTACGCCGACCAGAACGAACGCGACCACCGGGAGTTGGTGAACGCGGCCGCGGTGGGCCAGGTGACTGCTGCGGCGGCGTGAGCACGGCGGCGGCGGATTTCGGGCGGGGGGCGACTGCGTCGGCTGCTGCGGCCATCGGGCGGCGGGAGCACGGCCGGTGCGGCCACGGGCCGAGGGACGACTGCTTCGCCGCTACGGCCACGGGCCAGGGACGACTGATCGCCTGCTGCGGCCATCGGGCCGCGTGAGCACGGTCGCTGCGCCCGCGGGGCAGGGGCGACCGCTTCGCCGCTGCGGCCACTGGCCGGGGGTCTGCTTCGGCCGCTGTGGCCACGGGCAGGAACGTCGCATGGTTTGGCCCCCGCGCACGTGTCCCCCCGACGCGGACGAACCGCGTCGGGGACCGAACCGCGGCGACGCGCCGCGGTGGCCTGAGCACGGTCACTGCGGCCATCGAGCCGGGGGCGATCGCTTCGCCCACTGCGACCACGGGCCGGGGGGCGACCGTTTCCGGCCGCTGCCGCCATGCGCCAGGAACGTCGCACGGGTTGGCCCCCTGCGCACGGGTCCCCCGGGCGCAAGGCCAACCGCGTCGGGTACCCAAACCGCGGCGGCGTGAGCACAGCCGCTGCGGCCAGCGAGCCGCGTGAACATCGCTGCGGCCGTCAGGCCGGGGGCGACTACTTCACACGCTGCGGCCAGAGGCCAGGGGCAACTCCTCGCCCGCTGCGGCCACGCGTCGCGTGAGCAAGGCCGCTGCCGCCACGCGCCGTAAACATCGCACGGGTTGGCCCTGCACATGGATCCCCCGGGCGCGGACCAACCGCGTCCGGGGGGACCGAACCCCGTCGGTGACCGAGCCGCCGCGGCGACCGCTCGGTCGGGCCTCGCTGGGCCATGCCCGTGCCCCCTGCTCACAGGTCCGTGGGCAAGGGGCTACGGCAGGGCTGTCAGGCCAGCAGCTTCTGCTTGGCCTTCTGGAACTCGTCCTCGGTGAGCGCGCCCTTTTCCTTCAGGTCGCTGAGTCTGGCCAGTTCGTCGACGTTGCCCCCGCCGGCCGGAGTCGTCCCGGCCGCTTGGCGGATGTAGTCCTGGAACGCCGCCTCGTTCTCCTTGGCCTGCTTGATGTCCCGCATCCCCATGCTCTTGCCGCGAGCAATGATGTAGACCAGCACGCCGAGGAAGGGCAGCAGAATGCAGAAGATCAACCACCCTGCCTTGCCCCAGCCGCTCAGATCGTGGTCCCGGAAGATGTCCGTGACGACCCTGAAGAGCAGGAACAGCCACATGATCCACAGGAAGAACCAGAGCATGGTCCAGAAGACGTTCAGAAGGGGGTAGTCGTCCATCGAAGCCTCCCTTGCGCGGGCGCGATGCCCATGATCAACAGTATTGGCGCGGGCGCCGCGTTCCGCATGTCGAACGGCCCCCGGCCACCGCGCTGAGAGGGCTGAGCGGGCTGAGACCCCAGCCCCACAGCGAGCGGCTCCACGGCGAGCGGCCTCACCCGATCGGATCGCCCCAGGTCGTCCGGCCGGGCTGGACGGGTTTGGCTGAGGCAGAACCCGTGGGAGGCCAGCGATGCCGGACGACGTGCCCCAAGACGAACTGTCCGCGCTGCGGGCCAGAATCGCCGCGCTGGAGACGGAGGCGGCCAAGCGGCCCGCGCCGCGGCACCGACTGCGCTCCCTGCTGTCCGCGCTGCTCATCATCATCGGCTGTGTGCTCGCGCCGCTGGGCCTCGTCGCCGCCTGGACGTCCGACATCGTGGGAGACACCGACCGCTACGTCGCCACCGTCGCCCCGCTCGCCTCCGACGCCGACGTCCAGGCAGCCGTCGCGAACCGGGCCACGGACGCCGTCATGCAGCACATCGACGTCCCCGCCCTGCTCGAGGGCGTGGCGCCCGAGCAACGGCCGCTGCTGGAGAAGGCGCTGGGCAAACTGGGCGACTCGCTGCAGAGCGCGGTGCGCAGCTTCGTCCACGACAAGGCGGAGGACGTCGTGTCCTCGGAAGCCTTCGAGCAGATCTGGACGAACGCCAACCGCACGATCCACACCGCGCTCGTCAAGGCCCTGACCGGCAGCGGCGACGGCGCCGTAAAGATCGAAAACGACTCGGTGACGCTCGACCTCGCCCCGGTGATCGAGCAGGTCAAGACCCGGCTCGTGGACGCCGGCCTCAGCGTGGCCAGCAAGATCCCCGAGGTCCACACCGACTTCACCATCGTCCGGGCCGACAACATCGGCAAGGTCAAGACCGCCTTCCGGCTCCTGGAGCTCGCCGGTCTGTGGCTGCCCATCCTCGCCGTCCTGCTCGCCGCGGCCGGCGTCCTCATCTCCGCCCACAAGCGGCGCACCCTCGTCGCGGCGGCCCTGGGCTTCGCCGCCGCCGCGCTCGTCCTCGCCGTCGGCCTGACGGTCTTCCGCACGGTCTACCTCAACGCCCTCCCCGACACCGTCTCCCAGCCCGCGGCGGCCTCCATCTACGACGGCATGATCCGCCTGCTGCGCACCTCGATCCGCATGGTCGTGGTCCTCGGCCTGGTGCTCGCCCTCGCCGCCTGGCTCTCCGGCCCCGGCAAGGCGGCCACGACGGTCCGCGCGATGTGGCACTCCGGCATCGCGGCGACCCGCGCCACGGCCGACCGCGTGGGCATGCGCACCGGACCGGTCGGCCCCTTCGTCGCCCGGCACCGCACCTGGATCACCTGGATCCTGGTGGCGGCCGCCGTCGTCACGTACGTCCTGTGGTCCTACCCCACCGGCTGGGTCGTCTTCGGCCTCGCCCTCGCGCTGCTCTTCGCGCTCGCGGTGATGGAGTTCCTCGCCGAGGACACGACCAAGACGACGAACGCGACCGATTCGAGGGACGGGACCGATTCGAGGAACGGGACGGATTCGAGGAACGGGACCGATTCGACGAAGGGGACGGAGTCGAACGGGACGGATTCGACGGGCGCGACCGGGAAGGACGGGCGGAGTCCCGCGTAGAACCCCTGCTCAGGCAGGGCTACGGGGTGTCGCCGAGGGCTGCTTCGCGGGGATGCGCTGAGTGAAGAAGAGCGAGACCAGCGCGGCCACGGCGAGGATGGCGAGTGCGGCGCGCAGGCCGTCGACGCGGGCGTCGGCGTTCGCCTCCAGTGCGGCCTCCGTCAGCTCCGAGTCCGCGCCCGCCTCGTCGAGGGCAGCGTCGAGCTGCGCGTCCGACAGGAACGGAGCGCCTCCGGTGAGATGGGTGCTCGCCTGGCTGCTGACCTCGGCCGGGATCGCCGGGCTCTCCTCGATGTTGGCGAGGAACGACGCCGTCAGCACGGCGATGAGGAGGGACCCGGCGAGCGCGGTGCCGATGGACGCGCCGAGGTTGGTGACGGTGTTCTGGACTCCGCCGACTTCCGCGGCCTGCTCGTCCGGGACCGCCGACACGGTGACCGCCCCGAGTTGGGAGGCCATCGCCCCGATGCCCAGTCCGATCAGCAGCAGCGGGACGGTGACGACGCCCGGGCCCGAGTCCGCGTCCAAGGCGGCCAGCAGGACGAGGGCGCCGGCGAGCATCGCCAGGACTCCGAGCCGCACCACGCGCCGCGGCGAGGCGTTCGGCCGGAGCTTGGGGATCCCGATCGCGGCGGCGAGCAGGGTCACGGAGAGCGGCAGGATCAGCGCGCCGGTCTTCACCGCGGACAGGCCGAGCGCCACGGACAGATAGAGCGGGACGACGAAGAACACGCCCATCATCACGAGGTACTGGAAGAGGAACATCGTCAGCCCGCCGGTGAGCTGACGGTTGCGCAGCAGCGCCGGGTCGACGAGCGGTTCCTCGCCCCGCGCCACGAGCCGTTCCTCCCAGCGGAAGAAGAGCCAGATCAGCAGGAGTCCCGCCAGCATCAGCCAGACGACGGGCGAGAGGGAGAACCAGGAGGGCCCGCCGGTCTTGGGCAGGAACCAGCCCCATTCGCTCGTGCGCAGCACGGCGAACACGAACAGCCCGATCCCCACGGCGGACATGACCGCGCCGACGACGTCGATGCGCGGTCTGCGGCCGGGGGGCGCGTCGGCGACCCGGCGGGCCAGCACCAGGATGCCGAGCACCACGAGGACTTCCCCCGCGAACACCCAGCGCCAGGAGAAGAACGTCGTCGCCGCACCGCCGACGAGCGGCCCGACCGCGATCGCCACCGCTCCCGCGGCTGCGACCAGGCCGTAGGCCGCCGGCCGGCGCTCCACGGCGAAGTTCGAGGCCACCAGCGCCACGATCGCGGGCAGGATCAGCGCCGCTCCCACGCCCTCCAGGAACGACCAGCCGACCAGGAGCACCGGCAGGTTCGGGGCGAGCGCCGTGGTGAGGGATCCGCAGCCGTAGACGACGCAGCCGATCATGAACGCCCGTTTGCGGCCGATCAGCGCCCCGACCTTGCCGCCGCTGATCATGAGCATCGCCATCACCAGCGTGTAGGCCGTGATCGCGCCTTGGAGGCCGCTCACCGTGGTCCCGACGTCCTCGGCCACCGTGGCGATCGACACGTTCATCACCGAGCTGTCGAGGGCCATCAGAAACTGTCCGGCCGCCAGCGTCAGCAGGACGGTTCCCGCCTCTCCGCCCTTCTCGGCCGTGCGCGCCTCGCCAGTCATGGACGCAGCCTTCCACCGCGGTGCGAGGCCGTTCGCCGCCCCGCCGGTCGGGTCAGCCGACTGGCGGGGGTGGTGGAGGAGGAGCGGCAGCGGCAGGTGGAGGGCCGGGGCCGGTTACGCGGCGGACGGCCGGACGTGTGCGACAGAGCAGGCGTACGGCTACGGCTACGGCTACGGCGGCGTCCGGTCGGCCACCGCGAGCGGCGCGCCCGGGGGTCCTGCGCCGGCGGTCTCGGACGGAGCAGCGACCGGCGGGGCAGAAGGTGTGGAGGGCCGCGCCAGTGCGTAGCGTCGTATGTCGTCACACGATTGGGTCGTCATGGTCCTCGACCTCTTGCTGATTGCGCTGGCCATCACCCTCTACCCGCTGCCCATCATGGCGTTCGTCCTCGTCGTGTCGTCGGCCGGGGGCGTGTGGAAGGGGCTGGCCTTCATCATGGCCTGGCTCGCCTGCCTGGTCGCCGTGATCGCGCTCGTCCTCGTACTGACCGACGGCGAGCCCCCGTCGCCCCGCTCCCCGCCCGGCGTGGCCGGACTGGCGGCCAAGCTGGTCTTCGGTCTGCTGCTGGTGGGCTACGGGCTGCACCGCCACCGCCTGATGCGGGCGAGGGCGGCCCAGCGCGCCAACACGGCCCAGGCCCCCGGCCGGCAGGACGACGCCCCGACGCAAGACCCCCGCCGGCAGGACGGCGCCCCGACGCAGGACCCTCGCCGGTCGGACGGCGCCCCGCCCCGAGGGAGAACCTCCAAGATGACCGCCAGCCTGGACGACCGGTCGGCCTGGGCGGCGGCCGGTCTGGCCGTGCTGCTCCAGCCGTGGGGCATGGTAGGGGCGGCCGCGGCGACCGTGGTCGAGGCGAACACCTCGCATCTGGCCTCCTTTCTGGCCCTGTTCGGCTTCTGCATCCTCGCCAGCGCCAGCCTGATCGCCGCCGAGCTGCACCTCGTGCTCGCCCCCGAGGCCGCCCAGGCTCGGCTGATGCGGCTGCGCGCCTGGCTGGAGGACCATCAGCAGCAGGCGATCGTGATCCTCTGCCTGGTGCTCGGCCTGTGGCTGACCGGGAAGAGCATCTACCAGCTGACGAGCTGACCGTCCCGGCACGTCCCGCCGACCGCCCGGACAGACGAAGTCCGGGCGCACCGGCCAGGCGCAGTACGGGCACTCCGGCGCCGGACACGCCGGACATGCGAAGGCACCGGCGCAGTGCTGCAATGGGCGTAGGCGACGTCCGCTCCTCGCCCACCGTGCGCCGGGAGCCACCGCCCGCGGACCAGCGAGGCGGCACGACGCCGCCCCCCTCTTTCCGACAGGAGCGGCCATGAGCAGCGAAGTCGAGGAGCAGAACGGGATCGGCGGCATCGACGACATGGGTCCCGTCGACTACATCGTGGTCGAGTTCCCAGGCAACCGTATGACCGGCGAAGGACTTCCCCTCCTGGTCGATCTCGTCGATCGGGGCATCATCCGCATCCTCGACCTCGTCTTCATCCGCAAGGACGAGGACGGCTCGGTGGCGGCCGTGGAGCTCCAGGACTTCGGCGACGAGGCCGGGCTCGCCGTCTTCGAGGGGGCCTCTTCCGGTCTGCTGGACCAGAGCGACGTCGCCGACGCCGGCGTCGCGCTCGAACCCGGGAACTCGGCCGGGATCATCGTGTACGAGAACACCTGGGCGGCGCCCTTCGCCCGCGCCCTGCGGCGCGGCGGAGCACAGCTCGTGGCGGCCGGGAGGATTCCCGTCCCGGCGCTGCTCGCCTCGCTGGACGCCCTGCCGGATCCGCCCGCCGGAGGGTGACGGCGGGCGCCCAGCCCGTTCCGTCGGCCCTCCCCTCCCGGGCGGGTGCGCACCGCGTTCCCGCCCAGCCTGGAGATGAGCACCATGCCCGGACTTCTTCGCGGCGTCGCCCGCACCGCCGTCGTCGCCGGCACCGCCACCGCGGTGTCCAATCGAGTGTCCCGTCGGCAGGCGGGCCGATGGGCGCAGCAGGACGCCGAGGCGCAGCCGCAGGCGGCGCCTCCCCCGCCGCCCGCGGCCCCGGACGACGACATGCGGAGCAAGATCGACCAGCTCAAGGAGCTCGGCGACCTCAAGGCGCAGGGCGTGCTGACCGAGGAGGAGTTCGCCGAGCAGAAGCGCCAGCTGCTCAGCTGACGCCGGAACCCGAGGCCGAAGCATGCGGCCGAGGGCGGGGCGGAACCCGGACACCGAGAACCCGACCGCGGCCGAAACCAGACCGCGGCCGAGGCGCCCCGAGACCGAAGCCAGACCGAGCCGAGGCGAGCCCCGAGGCCGAGACCAGACCGCGGCCGAGGCCGGAACCCGACGCCGAGAACCCGACCGCGGCCGAAAGCCAGACCAAGGCCGAACCAGACCGCGACTCGAGGCGCGCCCCGACGCCGAGACCAGACCGAGCCGACGCACGCCCCCCAGGCCCCCGAGACCGAGAGCGCGTCCGTCGCAGACGACGTCAGCTCGACGACGTCAGCTCATCGCCAGGGTCCGGCCCGGTCGCTGTGCACCCCGGCCGCGTCGGCCGTCCGCCAGTGCCGCGGGGTGCACGGCCCCCGGCCCGAAGCGGCGGCGGGCCCGGTCCGAGGCGGCTTCGGCGGCCCGGGCGCGTTCGGCGTCGGGGTCCAGGAAGAGCTGGCGGTAAGCCCTGTCGGCCGGCGACAGGTCGTCGGCGCGGATCACGAAGGCGCGGACTCTGGCCCGTTGGAGTCCGAGGCCGCCCAGCAGGCCGAGGGCGGCCGTGACCAGCGCGGGCGAGTGGTCGGTGGGCTCGGGCAGGGTGCGCGTACGCGTGGTCGAGCTGCGGTCGGCGTACCGCACCGTGAGGGTGAGCCGACTGGCGACCTGCCTCTCGGTGCGCAGGCGCCCGCCGATCTGGTCGGCGAGTCCCAGGACCGCCTGGTGATGCCGCGCCGGGTCGAGGCAGTCCCGCTCCAGCACCAGGTCGGCGCTCAGGTGGGCCGCCGACTCCAGCGGGGTGACCGCGCGGGGATCGTGGCCGCGGGCGCGTTCGGCCAGCAGCCGGGCCAGGCCTGCGCCGAGCAGGCGTTGCAGGGTCGCCGGGGGCACGTCGGCGATCTGGCCGATGGTGTGCAGACCGTGTCTGCCGAGCGTCGCCTCGGTCGCACGGCCGATCCCGGGCAGCGCGACGACCGGGCGGGAGCGCAGCCAGTCGGCGGCCCGTTCGGCGGGGACCCAGGTGGTGCGGCCCGGCGCGGAGGCGTCGGCCGCCATGGTGGCCAGCATGCGGTTGCCCGCGAGTCCCGCGCTGCTCTCGATGCCGTACAGGGCCAGCAGCCGGAGCTTCGCCAGCTGGACCAGGTCGTACGGGGTGACGTCGAAGTATCTGAGCGCCGAGGTCAGGTCGAGCTGGACGGCGTCGGGCGGGATCGCCTGGACGTGGGGGGTGATGCCGGACATCAGCTCGATGACATCGGCGTACTGGTCCTCGCTCAGCGCGGCGTGCAGATGGAGGTGGGCGATATGCCGTCGGCGTGTGGTCATCCCGCGCTCCCCGGGCTGGTGTAGCCGAGCTTCTTCAGGTCGGCCGAGCGGCTGCCGGCGGGCTGGAGGTCGGCGTACGGGTGGAGTTGGGCGCCTGTGGTGCCGTTGGCCAGAGTGCGCCGCGGCTGTGCGGGGGTCGGCTGCGGGTGGTCGGCGCCGAGCAGGGCGAGCGCGGCCTCGGGGCCGTCGTCGCGGCGGGCGGCGGCGATCCGGTCCAGGTCCCAGGCCATGGTTCCCACGATGGTGCGGCGGGTGCCGCGCACCTGGACCGTGCCCCGGACCAGCAGCAGTCCGCTGTGGAAGACGGTGTGCGCGCAGGCCGGGTGGGAGTCCTCGAAGAACGCCAGGTCGACCAGGCCGGAGCCGTCCTCCAGGGTGACGAAGATGACGCGCTTGCCGCTGGCGATCGGCGGGGTCTGGGTGGAGGCCCGGACGCCGGCGACGAGGACCTGCTGACCGGCGCGCAGGCCGGCCAGGTGGGCCGCGTCGGTCGCGCCGATCTCCCGCAGCAGCCGGTGGTGGTGCTCCATCAGATGCTTGGAGACGTCGATGCCGAGCGTGCTCAGCTCCGCGCTCAGGGCTTCGCGTCCGGTCATCTCCGGCAGTCCGCTCGGCTCGGCTCCGCCGACGGCGCTCGTGTCGAAGGGCAGTTGGCCCTTGCTCGCGGACCGGGTACGGGACTGCCGGTGCAGCTCGGCGATCTGCAGCAGCAGATCGCGCCGTGTGAGGCGCCCGTCGTGGAGGGAGCCCAGGGCGCCGATCTCCGCGAGACGCTCGGCGACCGGCCGGCTGGGGCGGGCCCGCTGCCAGAAGTCCGACAGCGATCCGTACGGCTGGCCCTCCTCGATCCGCGCGCACTCCTCCTCGCTGATGCCGTGCACGGCGGAGAGGGCGAGACGTACGCCCCACTGGTCGCCGTCGGCCTTCTCCACGGTGTGCTTCACGCGGGAGTGGTTGATCTCAACAGGCAGCACCGGCACGCCGCGGCGGCGGGCGTCGGAGACGAGGACGCGCTTGGGCCACATGCCGGGGTCGTGTTCGAGGAGGCCGGCCAGCAGGAACGCCGGATAGTGCGCCTTGAGCCAGGCGCTCTGCAGGGCGGGCACGGCGAACGCGACCGCGTGGGCGCGGCAGAAGCCGTACGCGCCGAAGGCCTCGACGGTCTTCCACACCTCGTCGCGGACGGCGGCCGGGTAGCCGCGCGCGTGCGCCAGACGGTGGAACCAGTCCCTGATCCCGGGCAGCCGGTCCTTGTCGCCGAGCGCCCGCCGGGCGATCTCCGCCAGGGCGTAGTCGCAGCCGGTCATCACATGCAGCGTCTCGATGATCTGCTCGTGCCAGATGGTCACGCCGTAGGTGTCGGCGAGGACCGGCGCGAGATCCTTGTGGGCGTAGGCCGGCGCGCCGCCGTGGCGTGCGGCGATGTACCGCTCGGGCATGCCGCCGGCGACCGGTCCGGGGCGGAAGAGGCTGATGTCGGCGATGACGTCCTGCGGGTCGCGCGGCTGGAGCCGGGACAGGAGATCCTGCTGACCGGGCGACTCGAGCTGGAACAGGCCCAGGGTCTGGCTCTCCTGGATGAGCTTGAACGCGAAGACGTCGTCGAGCGGCACCTGCCGCGGGTCGTCCAGGTCGATGCGGCTGCCGGTCGTGCGCTCGATCTCGACGACGGCGTGGGCCATCGCGGACTGCATCCGGACGCCCAGGACGTCCAGCTTGATGTTGCCCAGCGCCTCGATCTCCTCCTTCGCCGCCATCGCCATCGGGTAGTCGCCCTGCGGAGTGGGCTGCACCGGCAGCCGGTCCAGGAGCGTCGCGTCGCTGACGACCACTCCGCACGGGTGCATGGCCATGCCGTGGACCAGGGAGTCGAGGCCCTCGGCGAGCTCCCACAGCGGCCCGTACCGTTCCGCCTCGGCCGCCAGCGGCCGAAGCTCGGGCAGTTCGGCGAGCGCGCTGGTGATGTCGCAGGCGCGCAGGTGCGGGAAGCTCTTGGCGATCCGGTCGACGTCCGCCGGCGCGATCCCCAGCGCGAGGCCGGCGTCCCGCAGGGCCCGGCGGGCCCGGTAGGTCTCGGGCATCGCGGTGACCGCCACCCGCTCCTTGCCGAACCGGTCGAAGATCGCGTCGTAGCACTCCAGCCGTCGGGCGGACTCCACGTCGATGTCGATGTCGGGCAGCGAGGCCCGGCGCACGCTCAGAAAGCGTTCGAACAGCAGACGGTGGTCGAGGGGGTTGGCGGTGGCGACGCCCAGCGCGTGGCAGACCATCGACCCGGCGCCCGAGCCGCGGGCCGCGACCCGGATGCCCAGCTCGCGGATGTCGGCCACGACTTGGCCGACGGCGAGGAAGTACGAGTCGTAGCGCAGCGTGGAGATCACGTCGAGCTCGTCGTCCAGCCGGTCGAGCGCGGCCCGGTCGCGGTCCAGGCCGCGTCGGGTCAGTCCGGCCTCGCACTGCCGGCGCAGCAGCCGGGCCGCACCGTCCGCGCCGGGCTCGGCGCCGAGCGCCTCCGGCTCCGGGAAGTGCGGCGTGCCGAGCCCGAGGTCCGCCGCCGGGTCGACGGTGCACGCGGCGGCCGTGGCGGCGGTGTCCGCCAGCAGGCGGCGCGCCCGCCGGGTGTCGGCGCCCGCGCATTCGGCGATCCGCCGCGCGACGTCCGCCATCGCCCGCTCGTCCTTGAGCCAGCGCTGCCCGGTGTCGAGGCGGCGCCGGTCGATGGGCCGCAGCAGCCGCGCGGCGTCGAGGACGTCGGCAAGCCGGTGCTGCTCGGGGTCGGCGTAGCGGACGGCGTTGGAGAGCACGGCGGTGGTGCGGGTGCGGTCGGCGAGCGCCAGGGTGCGGGCGGCCAGCCGCAGCGATCCAGGCCCGGTGCCGGGCTGCCCGTGCAGGGCGGCCTCCAGCCGGACTCCCGCCCCGAAGACCTCCTTCCAGGGGGCCAGCAGCTTCGCCGCGACGTCCTCCCGGCCCGCCGACAGCGCCCGCACCGGTTCCGAGAGCGGTCCGAGCAGCACGATCAGGCCGGGACCGCCGAACTCGCGCAGCGCCTCCCATGGCGCCACCACCGGCGCGGCCCCGCTCGCGGTGCCGACGTGCGCGGCCGAGGTGATGCGGCACAGCCGCGCCCATCCGGCGCGGCCTTGTGCGAGCAGCACGAACCGCAGCGGCGGCTCGACGACGTGCGCTCCGCCGCGTGCCGGGGTGCGGCGCCGCTGTGCCGGAGGGGGCGGCGCGAGGGCCTCCACCGCCAGATCGACGCCGAAGACCGGTCGGACGCCGGTCTCGGCGCAGGCCTGTGCGAACCGCACGGCGCCGGTGACCGTGTCCCGGTCGGTGAGCGCGAGCGCCGTCATGCCGCGCTCAGCCGCCCGCCGGACGAGGTGCTCCGGGTGGGCGGCGCCGTAGCGGGCCGAGTAACCGGATGCGACGTGCAGATGGGCGTACCCCGCCATGCCGCACCTCCATCACTCCACCCCTTTTTCAGCCATTCGCCCGATACATTCATCGTACGCCCGTTCGATTACCCTAGCCTCATCATCCCCGGTCAGCGACCTAATTCGTACACCTGATCGATAAAGGGTGTTCGGACCGGCTGGCCGGAACACGCGCCCCGCGACCATGTCCGCTCCCCTGCAACGGAGTTGAGAGCGACCGCTCCGCGCAGACGCCCGCGAAGGTCCGCCGCGATGGCGTTCGTCACCCCGGCCGAGCGAGCCGTCGCCCCGGGCCGCGATCTCGTCGCCCGTTCGGCCCACGCCCGCCTGCGCGAGCACCGGGCGCGCCGGAGCGTGGGGCCATGACCCAGACACAGGACACCCCTCACCAGGGCCCCGGCTTCCTCGACGAGGTCAAGGACGCGGTGACCGTCCGGGCGGCGGTCCTGGTCATCGGCGTGCTGGCGCTCCAGCTCGCCTTCATCACGTCGTACATCGGGGCCTTCCACAAGCCGACGCCGCACGAGATCCCGCTGGCCGTCGCCGCGCCCTCGGCGCAGGTCGCCGACCAGGCCGTGCGGCGGCTCTCCGAACTGCCGGGCGATCCGCTCGACCCGCGCGCCGTCGCCGACCAGGCGACGGCGGTACGGCAGATCGAGAACCGCGACGTCGACGGGGCCCTGATCGTCGACCCGCGGGGCTCCGTCGACAGACTGCTGGTCGCCAGCGCCTCGGGGGCCTCCCTGTCGCAGGCCCTGGCCGCGGTCGTCGGGCGGGCGGAGGCCGCGCAGCAGCGCAGGCTGACGATCGTGGACGTGGTCCCGGACGCGCCGGGCGACGCCCGGGGGCTCTCCTCGTTCTACCTGGTGGTGGGGTGGTGCGTGGGCGGCTATCTGTGCGCGGCGATCCTCGCGATCAGCGCGGGCGCCCGGCCGGCGAACACGGCGCGCGCCCTGATCAGGCTCGGGGTGCTGCTTCTGTACTCCCTCGTGGCGGGGCTGCTCGGCGCGGTGATCGCGGGGCCGGTCCTGGACGCGCTGCCCGGCAGCGTCCTGGCCCTAGGGGGTCTGGGCGCGCTGCTGGTCTTCACGGTCGGGGCGATCACGCTCGCGCTGCAGGGGCTCGCGGGCGTCGTCGGCATCGGCCTGGCGATCCTGCTGGTGGTGGTCCTCGGCAATCCGAGTGCGGGCGGGGCGTATCCATATCCGCTGCTGCCGCCGTTCTGGCGGGCCATCGGGCCGGCGCTGCCGCCGGGCGCGGGCACGTTCGCGGCGCGCTCGATCGCCTACTTCCGGGGGAACGGCGCGGGCGGCCCGATGCTGGTGCTCGCGGCATGGGCGGTGGGCGGGGCGTTGATCACGCTGCTGTGCGGCATGCTCCGACTGCGCGGGACGGGGGCGCGGGGCAGGGCGGAGTCGCCGGGCGGGACAGGGGCGCCGGGTGGAACGGGCAGTGCGGGGGCGCCGGGCGGGGCGCGCACGGAGCCCACCGGCTGAAACGGCTCATGTGCGCCCGCGCACGACCGCGCATACGCCGTCGTATGCCCCCCTCCGCCCCCTCCTCGCCCCCACTCCACCCTGACGGCCGCGCTTCAGCGGACACATTGCGCATCCATTGCGACCCCGTTGCGACCTCATTGCGCGCAGATTTCCCCAGACTTCAGGCCATTGCTGTCACTGCCGCGCGCCGCGGTGGCCGCCGTTCCGCCGCCGCACAGGGGGTGTTCCAGCCGCGCGCCCCCGCTGTCACACCCGGATCCTCGCTGACCGCACGCCCACTTACGGTTCCCGAGTGACCTCCGTCGCACGACTTCACGCCACTACTCACAGCTTTCAACCAGTGACCAGATGTGATCGCAGGATGTGCGTCCGTAGTCCGCTTGAGCAAGACTCTCGTCCGCTATCCGAAACGTCGAGCAAGGGAGTGTTCGTAATGCGGTTCATCACTGGGGGAATCACGCTGGGCATAGCCATCAGCCTGGGCGGATTGGCTACAACGGCCGGCGCCCAGCCTGCACAGCCGCAAAGCCTGTACGCGCCCTCCGCGCTGGTGCTCACCGTCGGCAAGGGCGCCGACGCCGCGACGGCCACGGTCCAGCGAGCCGTGACGCTGAACTGCACGCCGACCCCGAGCGGCACCCACCCCGACCCGGCCGGCGCCTGCTCCGAACTGCGCGCCGCCCAGGGGAACTTCGCCATCGTGACCGAGGCGCCCTCGAACCGGGTGTGTACCAGGGAGTGGAACCCGATCACCGTCACGGCCGACGGAGTATGGGACGGCCGCCGCGTCTCGTACGAGCACACCTTCGGCAACCCCTGCGCGATGACGGACGGCAAGGGCCGGACGTTCTCCTTCTGAGCCACCGCGCCATCGCGCTGCCGAGCCACCGCGCCGCTGCGCCGCCGAGCCACCGGGAACACCCGGGAGACCCGGGAGGCTCCGGCCGCGGCAGCGCCAAGAGACCCCCGGACGGTCGTCACCGTCCGGGGGCCTCGTCTGTGTCAGGCTGTCGACGCGATCAGCCGATCTCGGCGCCGAAGGTCGAGAGCGCCTCCGTCACCGGCTGGAAGAACGTCTCGCCGCCCGCGGTGCAGTCGCCGCTGCCGCCCGAGGTCAGGCCGATCGCGGCGTCGCCCGCGAAGAGCGAGCCGCCGCTGTCGCCCGGCTCGGCGCAGACGTTGGTCTGGATGAGCCCCTCGACGACGTCGCCGTTGCCGTAGTTCACGGTGGCGTCGAGGCCGGTGACCTCGCCGTCGTGGACCTGCGTGGTCGAGCCGCTGCGCTGCACCTTCATGCCGACGGTGGCCTCGCCCGCCTTGGCGATGGCCTGCGCGCTGCCGTTGTAGAGGTTCACCTCGCTCGCGTGCGCGGTGTCGCCGCTGTACTTGACCAGGGCGAAGTCGTTGCCCGGGAACTGCGAGTCGACCATCGTGCCGATGGCCGCGCCGCCCTCGGAGTCGGACCACTCGCTGCCGGACTTGCCGCAGTGGCCGGCGGTGATGAAGTGCGGCTCGCCGTCCTTGACGACGTTGAAGCCGAGCGAACAGCGTCCGCCGCCGGAGTGGATGGCGTCGCCGCCCGAGACGAAGGGCTTGAACTCCCCGGCCGACTTCTTCAGCTCGGCCTTCGCGCCGAGGCCCTCGACCACCTTGGTGAGCTTGGCCAGCTCGGCGCCCTCGACCGTGCGGTCGGCGGTGACGATCACCTTGTTGCTGACCGGGTCGGTGGCCCAGGAGGTGCCCGGAATGGTCGCCTTGTCGGTGAGCGCCGTGCGGGCGCTCTTCAGCTCGGCGAGGGTGTTCTCCACGACACGGGCCTTGCCGCCGGCCTCGCGCACGGTCTTGGCCGCGTCCTCGTCCACGACGTTGACGACGAGGGCCTTGGCCTTGGCGTCGTAGTACACGCCGGCCTCGTCCGAGCCCAGATCGGCGCGGAGGGAGACCGCGAGGCTCCCGGCCGCGGACACCGACAGCGTCTTGGGGGTGAACTGCTCGGTGTTGTCACTGGCGTTCGCACTCTGGAAGGTGACGCCCGCGGCCACGATCGCGACGGCCGCGCCTGCCGCCATCGTCGCTTTCCTTCTGGGTATGCGCCGGTGCTTCAAAGTTCGACCTCCTGTGGGGGCCGCGTCACGGGCAAGTGGGGTGCCCTGACACGGAGGATGAGGCGCCCACTATTCCGAGACCGACGGGTAACACACAAGGTCGACTTCAGGACGGTCACACGACAACGCGGTTGCGTTCACAGCGTCTTCACAGAGTGCGCGGACATGGGCTGGTTTCGGATTGCGAACACCGCGCGCGATCATGCGGTCGGCGGTGTGTAAGGACTAGTCCTGTCTTGATCTCTCTACTGGGCCGCCTCCGGCCGCCGTCTCGGCGACGCTCGCCACGGTCGCCGGAGCCTCGTCCGGACCCCACCGGTCCTCGTCGGGGCCTCACCGAGCCTCGCCCGGACCTCGCCGGCACGGCCGCCGGGCCTCGCCGGGACGGCCGCCGGTCCTCGCCGGGACCTCACCGGTCCTCGTCGGGACCTCGCCCAGGCCTCGGTCGCCAATTGACGTCAAAGGGATGCCCCGTGAGCGCCCTGATGGGTAATCATCGAACCCGTGGGGAATTCCAGGCTCACCATGGCCGCAGAGGGCACGTACGACGAAGGGGGCGCCGGGGTGCGACGTCGGGTGCGCGCGACGGACGGGCGGCATCTGATGGTGGAGCGTCTGGGGGATCCACGCGGCAGGCCGGTCTTCCTGCTGCACGGCACGCCCGGCAGCCGGCTGGGCCCGGCGCCGCGGGGCATGGTGCTGTACCAGCGCGGCACCCAGCTGATCGCCTACGACCGTCCCGGCTACGGCGGCTCGGACCGGCTCGCGGGACGCACGGTCGCCGACGTGGCCCAGGACGTCCGGGCGATCGCCGACGAGCTGGGCCTGGAGCGGTTCGCCGTGGTGGGCCGCTCGGGCGGCGCGCCGCACGCCCTGGCCTGCGCGGCCCTGATGCCCGACCGGGTCACCCGCGCGGCCGCGCTCGTGACGCTCGCGCCCATGGACGCGGACGGTCTGGACTGGTTCGAGGGCATGGCCGCGTCCAACGTCATGGAGTACACCAGCGCCTCCGTCGACCCGATCGGTCTCACCGAACGGTTCATCCTCCGCTCGGCCGAGATCCGCAAGGACCCCGTCCGGCTGCTGAACGATCTGCGCAGAGAGCTGACCGACTCCGACCGGATGGTCGTCTCGGACGCGGGCGTCCGGTCCATGCTGCTGCGCAACTACCAGGAGGCGCTGCGGACCTCGGCGTACGGATGGATCGACGACGCGCTCGCCTTCTGCAGCCCCTGGGGCTTCGAGCCGGCGGACATCAAGAGCCCGGTGATGCTGTGGCACGGGGAGAAGGACGTCTTCTCGCCGGTCGGCCACTCCCGCTGGCTCGCGGAGCGCATCCCGGGCGTGACGGCCGTGCTGGAGCCGGCCGCCGCGCACTTCGACGCGCTCCACGCGCTCCCGCGGATCCTCACCTGGCTGCTGGACGCCTAGACCGGGCCCCGGGCGCCCGGACCCGCCGGACGCCCAGACCCCGCCGGACGCCTAGACCGCGAGCGGCTCCAGGTCCCGGTGCATCCTGCGCTCGTCCCGCGCCAGCCTGGTCAGCGCGTGCTCCTCCCCCAGCTGACGCGTCAGCTCCTCCACCGTCTCCGCCCGCAGCTGCGCCGACTCGTCCTTGCGGCCCAGCAGGCCCAGCGTGACGGCCATGTTGGAGGCGACGCCCAGCGCCTCGGGGTGGTGCGCGCCGAGCACGTCCCGCAGCCGGGCCGTCGTGCGCTGCTCGATCTCCAGCGCCTCCTCGAGCCCGCCGAGGTCGGCGAGCGCGTTGGCCAGGTTGATGGTGCTGTACAGGGCGTGCGGATGGCTCTCGCCCAGGACCTCCCGCAGCGTGCGGACCACCTTCACCAGCAGCTGCTCCGCGGCCTCGGGCGCGCCGCAGCCCCACTGGAAGATGCCGAGGTTGTTGATGGCGGCGAGGGTGTACGGATGCCGGTCCCCCGGCACCTTCATGTACTGGTCGACGACCTCCTGCGCCAGATCGCGCGCCGCGACCGGCTCCCCGGCGGCGAACAGGTCGGCGGCCAGGTTGAGGTCGCAGGCCAGCGAGTCCGGGTTGGCCGAGGTGTACTTGGCGCGGTAGCGGTTGCGCGTCGCGGTCGTCAGCCGCCGCGCGTCCTCCAGCTTGCCCGCCCGGCGCAGCGAGACCGCGAGGCTCTTGGCCGTGGCCAGGGTCCCCGGGAAGGTCCGGCCGAGGGTGTCCTTGTAGCTCTCGTAGGTGCGGCTGAGCAGCGCCACCGAGTCCTCGTACCTACCGACTTCGCGCAGGTCGCGGGAGAGCGAGGTGGCGGAGGAGAGGGTGTACGGATGATCCGGGCCGAGCACCTCGGTCCGCCGGTCGAAGACCTCCTGGTCGATCTCGCGCGCCCGGGCGTACTGGCCGACCATGCGCAGGTTGAGCGCCAGGTTGTTGGCGGCGGCGAGGGTGCGCGGATGGGACTCGTGGAAGATCTGGCTGAACCCCTCGTGTGCCTCGGTCGCCAGCTCCATCGCCCTGCCGTACTGGCCCAGCGTCCCCAGGTCCATCGCGAGACCGCTGGTGGTCATGTACGTATGCGGATGGGACCTGCCCAGCACCTCCTGCTGGCGCTGGAGGGTCACCTCGTCCAGGTCCTTGGCCTCCACATAGCGGCCCTGCGAGCGGAGGATGTTGGAGAGGTGGAAGCGGAGGTAGAGGTACTGGAGGTCGTCGTTGCCCAGCTTCTGGCGCCAGCTCTCCCGCAGTTCGCTGGCGAGCGCGTAGGCCGCGTTGAGATCGCCGCGCTTCCACAGATAGCGCACGCGGTCGATCATCAGCCGGCGGGTCTCCGGCTCCTTGCAGTGCCGGGCCTCCGAGGTGCCCAGATGCGGCCAGATGGCAGCGAACCGCGGCCAGGTCTCGGGGTTGTCGATCGGCTCGTCGTCGTCGGGCCGCGCGCCGGCCAGGACCCGGTGGACGGCGTGCCGTGCGTCCTGCTGCTCCTGTTCGGTCAGCTGGGCCCGGATGACGGCCTGCACCAGGCGGTGCACCTGGATGCTGTTGGAGACCTGGTCGACCTTGGCGAGGGCGAACCGGCCGATCTCCCGGATGACCCGGCCGAGCACCAGCTTCTCCTGGAGCGAGGCGTCGTACGGCTTGAGCGCGTCGATCATCTCCTTGCTGTAGAGGAGGTTCGCGGAGATCGGCTCGGGCGCGAAGAAGGCGCAGAGCTGGAGCAGGCGCACCGCGGCGGGCGAGCGCTCCTTGAGCCGCTGGATGGAGACGTTCCAGGTCGCGGCGACCGGCTCGGGGTATCCGGCGGGCTGGTTGAGGGCGAGGACGCTCGCGGCCTGCTCCCTGAGCTGCTCGACGTAGGCGGCGACGGGCGTCGCCGTCTCGGCGATCCAGGCCGCGGCCTGCTCGACGGCGAGCGGCAGGTCGCCGACGGCGGTGGCGACCTGGTCGGCGTCCTCGACGCTCAGCCCGCGGGCGCGGCGCTGGAGGTGCTCGATGGACTCCTCGCGCAGGAACACGTCGACGGGCAGCGCGTCTCCGTACTGCGACCAGCTCTGGTTGCGGGAGGTGACCAGGACGTGCCCGGGGCCCTGCGGCGGGAAGAACCGCTTGAGCTGCTCGGGGTCGTCGGCGTTGTCGAAGACCAGCAGCCAGCGCGGCGTCGGCTCGCCGCGCCGCAGCAGGTCGACGGCCTCCTGGGAGGCGGCCGACATGTCCTCGCCGACCTGCGCGCCGAGCCGGGCGGCGAGCTCGGCGAGGCCGGCGACCACGTCGTCGGGCTGCTCGGCCGAGATCCACCAGACGAGGTCGTAGTCCGCCATGAAGCGGTGCACGTACTCCAGCGCCACCTGGGTCTTGCCGACGCCGCCGAGCCCGTAGAGAGTCTGCGGCTGCGGGAGCACCGCGGCGACGGCCATGCCGCCGCCGAGCTGGTCGCGCATCCGCTCGAGCACGACCGAGCGGCCGGTGAAGCCGGGGTTGCGGGGCGGCGCGTTCCAGATCTTGGGCACGGTGCCGGGGAAGCGCGGTCCCGGCGAGGCGCTGTCGGGGAGCTGGACGGGCCGGTCGAGGGCGCGCAGCAGCGCCGCGGTGGCGTGCACCTCGTCGAGCCGGAACAGGTCGACGGGGTTGCGGTCGATGTACGGGGTGGTGAGCCGGACGTCGCCGACTCTGACCGGCACCAGGTGCCGGCGTCCGCCGCCCGGGTCCTCGGACGCGGCCCGAGTCCAGACCTCCACCGCCCGGGCGGACTTGAGGTAGGCGCTGGAGAGCAGCACGACCGTGCGGGCGGCGTTCTCGGCGGCGATCGCGTCCGCGTCGACGCTCTCGCGCTCGGCGGAGACGTCGCGGGGCACCACGCGGAAGCCGGCCCGGGTGAGCACGCTCTCGGCCCAGTCGGCCCACATCCGGTTCTCGGCCACGTAGCTGAGGAAGAGGTCGGCGGGCAGGGCCGGGCGGCGACGGGTGAACGCGTCCCTGATCCGCAGCCGGATCTCCTCGCCGACCTGCGGCATCTGCGTGATCTGCTGCTCGGTGACGACGCCGGTGAGCCGTTCGAAGGCGGAGAGGAGGGAGTTGCTGAGGCCGGCCTCGTCGCCGAACGTGGCGAGCGTCTCCTCGTACGCGTAGAAGGGCCGGTAGGGAATCTCCACCGCGCCCCAGTAGGAGACGAGGTCGTCGCCCGTGAGCCCATTGGGGAAGCGGTCGAACTTCAGCCGGGCCAGGGCGCGGCCGGCGTCCGCCTTCTCTTTCTCGCCCTCGTCGATCCGCATCGGGACCGGGAAGATCTTGATGCCGCGGCCGCCGTACCGCTCGGCGATCTGCCGGGCCACGGAGGCGGCGCCGTCGATGGACTGGTCGCTGAGGGTGAAGCAGTCGACGAGGACGTCGGGCAGGTGCACGGTGCAGATGTCGGCGATGTCGCTGAGGCCGGTACGGCTGTCGATGAGCACGTAGTCGTAGTTGGCCTTCATGTCGTCGCGGAGCGCGTCGAAGAAGTGCCCGCCGCCGAGCCGGTCGTAGAAGTTGTCCCAGTCGAAGGTGGAGACGGTGGCGGAGTACTCGCGGTTCTGCTTGCCCGCGGAGACGAAGTCGAGCGTGCCGCCCTCGGGGAACTCCCAGCCCAGGTTCTCGGGGGTGAGGGAGACGGCGTGCGGCTGGATGCGCGCGTAGTCCAGGTGCCAGTCGTCGCGGCGCGGCTCGGGGCTGGTCGCCGCCCAGGCGTACTCGGTGATCAGGTCGATCACGCCGGTGGTGGCGCCGAGAGTGGAGGGGTCGAGGAAGGGGTGGAAGAAGCGGTGCAGTCCGGGCGCCTCCAGGTCCCAGTCGACCGCCAGGACCCGCTTGCCGTTCGCGGCGAGGATCCACGCCACGTTGGCGAGGGCCATCGTGCGGCCCGTGCCTCCCTTGTACGAATAGAAGGTGACGATGCGTCCGTCACGACTGGGTGTCATCCGTGTCCTCCGCATCCGGGGCGATCTCACGCGTGTACGGGACGTAGCGAGTGGTGCCGTACTCGGCCATCGGGCCGCGCAGCCGTGGTCGTTCTATGGGCGCGGCGCCGGGGGGCGGGGCGGGTGGATAGACCTCCGCGTGCCGTAAGTACTCCTGGGCCGCCGCCTCCACCACCTGGGGCAGGAGCTGGCCGAACGCCTCCATGCTGAGCACGCCCTTCGCGGCGGCCCGGCAGGCGGTGCGGCCTTGGCGCATCTGGTGGGGCATGGTCCTCTCCAGCTTCTCCGCCAGTTCGGCCTCCGAGCCTCGGCTCTGGGGGTCGTCGCGGTTCCAGGGGACGACGACGCTCACCCAGGGGCGCGGCTCCGCGTCGAACGCGGCGAGGCGCTCGCGCCGCTCCTCGTCCTGAAGGGCCCAGCGGTCGACGAGCAGTATCTCGGGACGGGTGGGCGGCTGGCTGGGGTCGGGCGGGGTCTCGTGGTCGAAGGAGGAGACCGTCGCGTGGTAGTTGAGGGAGCGCACCAGGTCCTGGGCGACGTACGCCAGCGGCCGGGCGGCCTCCGGATGGTACGGATTCCAGTCTTGGGAGAGCTTGCCGTAGTAGTCGGGCGCGCGTCCGTCGGGCAGGTCGTGGCTGGTGGGCGCGGCGACGGTGACGTGCATGGGGCGGGGGCCGCCGGTGGGCTTGCCGAAGGCGCTGGGGGCCTGCCGGTAGTCGACGGGGCTGCCGGAGCCGACGCGGGTGGTGTCGGCCACGCTGACGATGCGCTTCGCCAGCTCGTAGACCGCCGCCTCGTACTCCTCGGCGAATATCCGGAGCTTGATCAGGCCGTAGAGCCCGTCGGTGCAGTACCGGTCGCCGAACGCCCGGTGGTTGAACTGCAACCGCTCGGCGGGGCCCGGGAGTTGCTCCGGCGGCATCGGCACCCACAGCGCGGGCACGATGGCCTCCGCGGGCTTGTTGCTCTTGGCCTGGTGGTAGATGGCCCGCTGGGCGAAGGCGTACCACTCCTTGCCACACATCTCGCTGGCGAAGTACCGCGGCGAGAACAGGGGCACGAACACCCGGCAGGTGGCGAGGACTTCGCCGAGCCGCTCCGACCAGCCCTCCCCGGAGCGGATCTCCCGGTCCATGAATCCGGCGGGCGCCCCGGCCGGCAGATCGGTCATGGCCATTACATGGCCGCACAGATCCCTAAAGAGCCGCTCCACCCACATGTCGGGGTCGGGTCCGCCGGCGCCGTAGCGCGGGGTGTGCGCATAACTCAAGAAGAAGTACGGCCTATGGTCCGCCGCTCGCTGCGATGAATCTGACACACGACCCCCGTCCTGTGTGAACGCCCGCACGCACACCCACAACAGCGGATGGCTGCGAGCGAGGTAATCATTCCGGAGCCGGCCATGCTCCATCCCCCCGACGTTCAGTCAATCAACACCGCTTTTCGGTCATCCAGCTCTTCGCATGGTCGACCGCGTCCTTGATCGAGAACCTCCTTGCGGGCCTTCCTCCCAGTTGTCCCTTCTGCTCCCGTGCCACGGGGAAGGCGGCGCCGATCGCGTCGAAATCGCTGTCGTCCAGTTCGACGTCGGTGTACTCGACCCATTCCTTACCCCCGTCAGGTCGCTGCACTACACAACGGTAGGCGCGCCTTGGCGCATCGCGCGCGTATTCGGCGAGATGGAATGCCGTGCACACGGCGAAATTCACGTTGATCATCAGAACCTGCGCCTCGGCGCGGTACAGCGCGCCGAGCGGGGAGTCGTCGCCGAGGTGGGATTCCAGCGGATGACCGGCGAGCAGCTCGGCGGCTCGGCGGCCGAGGGCGGCGAAGGAGGACTGCGGATGGGCGCTGCGCACGGCGCCTTCGGCGGTCCGCACGGACTCGGCCAACCGGCCCATCCCCTGGCTGCGCGAGTGCGCCGGGTCGAAGGCCGGCATTTCCGCCCGGAAGGCCGCCGACTGCTCGGGTGTCATGCCGCGCACCCGGGCGAGGTAGGAGTGGGAGGTGTCGGAGTTCTCCATGGTGAAGGCGGGCACGACTATGGTGCCGTCGTCGCCGAGGACGTGCAGCAGGGCGTCGCGCAGCGCGTCGGCGTTGACCCCGGTGGAGCGCAGGGAGGCGTGGACGAGGACCGTCATGCCCTCCGCCACGCCCAGCTCCCTCAGGGCGCGCACCAGCCGGCCGCTCCGCTCGGAGTCAGCCACGACGGGCCTGTTTCCCGCGGTCGGTGCGCTCCTCGAGCTCTGCCGCCAGACTCGCGATCAGATGCCTGCCCGTGACGGTCAGTTCGGCGGCGCGCTCGAGAGCGGCCAGCGCTTGGCGTGCGTGCGCGACGCCGGACTGCGTGCCGGGCTCGGTGCCGGGCCGCGTGCCGGGCGCGGTGCCGGACTGCCTACCGGGCTCGCCGCCTGGCTGCGTACCAGGCTCGACGCCGGACCGCGTACCGGGCTCGGTGCCTGGCTGCCTGCCGGGCTCGGCGCCGGACCGCGTACCGTGCTCGCCCCCGGGCTCTTCGCCCGGCCAGCCCCCGGGCTCTTCGTCCGCCCAGCCGCCGGGCTCCAAGGCCGCGAGCGCCACGCGCTCGTACGCCCCGGCCAGCAGTGCGGAGAGGGCCACGGGCTCCTCCTGCCACGGTGCGCGGTGACGCCACCAGCCGTCCTGCGCGTACAGGTCCGCGACCTCGGACAGCGCTTGCAGCTTGGCCTGGGAGAAGCCCCTCAGCAGGGCGAGGGCCAGCTCCCTCGGCGTCGTGGCGCGCAGGTCGAGTCCGAGCGCGCCGTAGCCGTGGCGCCCCGCCTGGGGCCCTGACGAGGCGAGAGGCGTCAGCGTGGTGAGGGACCCGGCGAGTTCGGCGGCCTGCTCGGGGACGGCCGTGCGCAGCAGCTGCCACGCCTCGCCCAGCAGCGCGGCCCGCTCGGCCGCTTCGCCCGGTCGCCGATCCCCCGGATCGAGCGCCTCGGCCGCGAAGCAGCGGCGGTGGGGATCGACGTCGTCGATCGCGAGCCGCGGCCAGCCGTCCAGGTCGAGGCGGTGCACGGGCCGCCAGCCGTCCGCGGCCTCGTCGGCGCGCAGGCGCCACGGCGCCCGGCCGGCCACGCGCACCTGGAACTCCTTCTCGCTCCCCCGCACCTCGGCCTCGCAGGGCGACTCCACGCCGTCCAGGCGCAGCTCGCCGAGCGTGGGCAGCACGAGCCTGCCGTCGTGGCACTCCACGGAGACGGCGAGGTCCAGCCCGCCGCGCACGGCCGCGGCCGCGACGTACGCGGAGAGCCGGCGGGCGAGCTGCGCGGCCTCAGGGCGGCCTTCGCGCAGGGCGGTCAGGCACTCGTGCAGCCAGGTGCGGGTGTAGGGGTGGGCGCAGATCCAGTCGAGGCCGTCCGAGTCCCGCTCGACGGCGGAGGCGAGCTCCCAGGCGCGCTGCCAGGCGTCGCCGCCCAGTCCGTCGAGCTCCTGGTGGAGTTCGGCGAGCATGGTGCGGGTGAGGTCCTGCTGGAGGAAGAGCAGCTCGCCGGGGTCGGTCACGGCCGGGGAGACGGTCTCGGCGGCGGTGCGCCGCTCGATGCCGTCGATCAGCGCCTCGAGGTCGGCGCAGTAGACGGAGGTGTTGTCGAAGCCGCGCGCGGAGCTGTAGCGGTGGGTGTAGAGCCCGCCGCCGCAGGAGCGCACCACCGGGCACGTGCGGCAGGTCTCGCTGACCCCGGCGAGCTCCAGCTGGCGGGCCCTGACGCCGGGGTGGGCGGCGACCTCGTCGAAGGAGTGGCGGTAGACGTCGAAGCCGGTGGCGGCCGCGCCCTCGTAGGCGCTCTTGAGGGAGTCGACCTGCTCCAGGGCGCCGTCGGTCTCGACGACGACGAGGTCGGTGGGGGCCAGGCCGAGGGACTCGGTGAGGCTGGGGCCGCCGCCGAGGGTGGAGAGCACGGACTCGAAGAGCCGTACGGGGACCTGCCTGCCGCCGCGGTCCCAGCGGTCGAAGACGGCGAGGATCCAGTCGGCGTACGCGGTGGGCGACCCGTCGGGCCGGGCGGGCGGGTCGTCCCAGGTGGCGTGCGGGAGCAGGAAGTCGATGCGCGGGGGCGCCAGCTCGGCGAGGGCGTCGTACACGGCGACCGGGTCGTTGGCCACGTCGATCGTGCAGAGGAGGCCGAGGTAGAGGTGGCGGTAGCGCTCTTCGCGCAGGAGGTCGACGGCGCGCAGGACGAGCGGGTGGCTGGTGCGGCCGTCGGCGAAGCGGCGGTGGCGGTCGTTGGCGGCGCGGTCGCCGTCGAGGGAGATGCCGACCTTCAGGTCGTACTCGCTGAAGAGGTCGAGGTAGCGGCTGCTGAGCTGCAGTCCGTTGGTGTGGATCCTCAGGTCGAGCTCGGCGACCTCGTCGAGGGCGGTGGTGAGCTCCTCGCAGATCCGTCGCAGTCGTGCGGGCCCCGCCAGCAGAGGCTCCCCTCCGTGCAGGATCACTGACACGGAGGGCAGGGCATGGCTCTTGGCATGCTCGGCCAGTCGCAGAGCTGTCCAGGAAATCGCTTCGTCAGAGATTGCCTTCGGGCGGGTGCGCCAGCTCTGATCAGCGTGTTCGTAGATATAGCAATGGTCACAAGCAAGATCACATCTGCTGTGGACCTTCAATACGATCTGGCGGAATGGGACCAGGGGTCCAGTCATTCCGCCAGTCTAGAGCGCGGAGTTGAAGGTGGCTGCACGCACACTACGGTCAGTGGAGGCGGGCAGCACACGGGCCAGCTTCTTGGAGGCGTCCGCGCCGCGCACGTCGATCTGTGCCAGCGGGACGCGATTCCTCTTCGCCGCCGCGAAGGAAGGAGAGGTCTGAAACGTCATGAGGGCCGTCCTTGATGTTGTGTCCAGATCAGGTACCACACAGATACCAGGCGCCGTTGCGGTGCCGGCGGCTCGACTTTACTCTCATGGCCACTCGCAGCAACTCAGCACGTGGACATGGAACGAAAGAGTTGCGCGGCATTCTCGCAGCCGAGTACGGAACAAGCCATTCCGCCTAAAGAGTGAAGGCAAAAGCGCAGACGGGGGTGCGCATGACCGCGTTTCCGGGCCCACTGCAGAGCATGGTCTTCCGCAACAACGATCTGCCCCACCTCTTCCACCGCTCGGACGCCATAGCGATCACGAGACAGCGCGAGTCCGTCGGCGCCACCCGCGCCCAGCTTCTGCTGCTCGTCCTCGGCGCCGCGCTGGCGGCGCTGCCGTCGTCCCTGACGCTCGGGGACGGCTTCCAACTGCCGGGCGCACTCAGCGCGTTGGCCTACGCGGGCGTGCTCGTGCTCGGCTACCGCCTGTCCCGGCGCCGGGCGAAGTCGCAGTGGCAGCTCAACCGTTCCGCCGCCGAGTTCATCAAATCCATGTGCTGGCGGTACGCGGTCCACGGCGCGCCCTTCGACTCCCATACCGCCGACGCGGACGCCCTGTTCGCCGCCCGGCTGGAGGAGGGGCTGCGGGAGCTGAGGAAGGTGGGCTGGCAGGACCCGCGCTCGAGCGACGAGGAGACGGCGTCCGCCGAGCTGATCACCGCCCCGATGCGCCAGCTGCGGGCGAAGTCGTTCGGCGTGCGCAAGGAGACCTATGTCAGGGACCGTCTGATCGAGCAGCGCAACTGGTACCGGCGCAGCACCGAGAACTCCCGCCGCGCCACGGCCGTGTGGTCCGCCTCCATCAGCCTGCTGACGCTGCTGGCACTGTTCTTCGCGGTGCTGCGGGCCTTCTCGGCGCTCGACTCGCCCCCGGTGGAGGGCCTGCTGTCGGCGACGGCGGCGGCCGGTCTGGCCTGGCACGAGATCCGCCGCCACCAGCCGCTGATCGCGGCCCACTCCCTGGTGGCCGAGGACCTGGCGACGATGCACACGGCGATGGAGACGTCGGTCAGCGATGTGGAGTGGCCTTCGGCGGTGTACGAGACCGAGCGCATCGTCTCTCCGCAGCACACGGACTGGCTGGCCAGGCACCGCAGTTGAGGCTCCGACCGCGCACAGCGCATCGGGTCCGCGGGCGGGCGGCGCGTCAGAGGCGTTCGATGCCGGCGCGCCAGATGACGGTCACCGGTCTGCCCAGCCCGCGGGCGTAGCGGACGATGTCGCCCGTGCCGCCGTGGCCGCGGGCCGGGCGGCCGTCCCAGACGGCGAGGAGGCGGTCGCAGTGGTCGGCGATGTACGCGCCCGCCGCGTAGTACGCCTCGTCGGTGGAGTACGGGAAGGCCAGCTGGACCTCTTTGGTGGCCAGACTCTTGAAGCGCTGGTAGCGGGCGAGCTCGCCGGGGTCCGTGAAGCCCGTCTCGTAGTCGTCGCTGGGGATCACCACGGTCAGGTCCGCGCCGCAGGCCAGCGCCAGGTCCGCGAAGATCTGGTCCGCGCCCGCCGCCAGGCTCGTCAGGGCCTCCATCGAGCCCTCGTGGCCGCAGAGGGCGGCTCGCATTCCGGCGCGGATATGAGCGTGTGCCTCGGGAGGGATTCCTCTGTGGCCGGTCACTCCGATGCGTTCCACTGATCCGCAACCCCCGTCCCTCCGGCGCCCGACCGCCTGGACATCCTCTCAAAAAAAGGGCGACTCAAAAGGGCGACCGACGCCGAGCCCCCGTCCTGGAAGACGGACGAGCCCCCGTCCTGGAAGAGGGACGAGGGCTCGACTGCTGCCGGCTGCGGCGCCGGCGCGTCAGTAGACGCTGACTCCGTAGGCGCTGAGCGCTTCGGTGACGGGCTGGAAGAAGGTCGTGCCGCCCGACGAGCAGTTGCCGCTGCCGCCGGAGGTCAGGCCGATGGCCCGGCTGCCGGAGTAGAGCGGGCCGCCGCTGTCGCCCGGCTCGGCGCAGACGTTGGTGCGGATCATGCCGTAGACGATGTCGCCGCCGCCGTAGTTGACGGTGGCGTTGAGGCCGGTGACCGAGCCGCTGTGGGTGCCGGTGGTGGAGCCGCGGCGGGTCACGGACATGCCGACGGTGGCGTTGGCCGCACTGGTGATGTCGACGCTGCCGACGGTGCCCGGGTGCGAGAGCGAGGTGTTGGCGTAGCGCACCAGGCCGTAGTCGTTGCCCGGGAAGCTGGACCCGGCCGTCGGGCCGATGCTCGTGGTGCGCGAGGAGTTGGTGTACCAGGGCGGGTTGCCGTCGGTGCAGTGGCCGGCGGTCAGCAGGTAGTACGTGCTGCCGCTGCGGACGTTGAAGCCCAGGGAGCAGCGCCAGCTGGTGGCGTAGATCGCGTCGCCGCCGGCGATCAGCTTGGAGAAGGCGCCGGGGGTGCGCTCGATGCGCAGGGCGCCGGCGTTGGCGCCCGCCTCCTGCTTGATCTCGGCGATCTCGGCTGCGGAGACGGTGCTGTCGGCGGTGACGACGAGGGTGTTCGTCGCCTTGTCGATATGCCAGGCGGTGCCTGCCACGTCCGCGTCGAGTACGGCGTCGCTCGCGGCGGAGAGCTGGCCGGCGGTGAAGGTCTGAGTCGAGTCGGCGTTGGCGGCGGGGACGGCCAGCGCTGCGGCGGCGATCAGGCCGGTGGAGACGGCGAGCAGACGCATGCGTCTCGCTGCGCCACTGCGGGGGATGGTGCGCTTGATCCTCACTTGTCGTTCCTCCCGAGGGAAGTCGGGGGCGCCCGTTGTGGGGTTCGGGGCCCGTGAGGCGCAGCCAGGAGACCGCGGCCGGATCCGGATGCTCGATTACCGGACAAGCGGTGCCCCTGACAAGCGCTGTTCGGGAGTATTCGGTGCGTCAACTTGCCGCGCAAGGGCCCTTTTCGGCCGCGCAGCGCCTGCACGCCGCATGGCCCCGGCGGCTTGGCGCCACCGGGGCCGGCAGATGCTGCGACGTGCTCGTCCGCGCCGGTGGGACGGGTCAGCGGCCTACGTGGTTCCGCGCCCTCAGCTGGCGCCGGTCCGGGTACGGCCCGAGGCTCCCGGGCGCCGCTCAGCGGGGTCGTACGCCGTCGCCTCGACGTCCTCATGACGACGAGCCGTCGCCCGCCCGTGCGCGGCGCGGGCGTCGGAGATCCGGCCGTGGTCGGCCGCGAGGCGGACATGGCCGACCAGGGGCTTGCCGTCGACGGTCAGGCCGTCGGCGGCGCCGGCGCTGAGCAGCGGCTCGTCGCCGCCGTCGGTCCCGCGCCCCGGGACGGCCGGAATTCGCCCTTCCGGGTCCGTCGGCGAGCCTGGGGGCACCTCCCGCCGAAGGCAGGGGGAGGGTCCCGGCGGGGACAGCGGACCGTACGGGCCCGAGAGCGTGGCGGGCGCGGTGTTCGTGCCCGCTTCTGCCATGTCCGCCGTTCCCCCGCGTCCGTGCTCATGCGCTCAGCCCTTCCACACCGGCTCGGCCAGGCCGAGGTGGGAGCGGAGCGTCGCGCCGGCGTACTGCGTACGGAACGCCCCGCGCTCCTGGAGCAGCGGCACCACGTGGTCGACGAAGTCGTCGAGGCCGCCCGGGGTGAGGTGCGGCACGAGGATGAAGCCGTCGGCCGCGTCCTCGGCCACGAACTCCGCCATCCGCGCGGCGACGCTCCGCGGGGTCCCGACGAAGGACTGACGGGCCGTCGTCTCGATGACGGTCTGCCGGATCGACAGCCCCTTCGCCTCGGACAGCGCCCGCCACCTGGCCGCGGTCTCGAACGGGTCGGCGATCTTGACCCGGCCCTGGACGAGGGCCGACTCCGGGTCGGGATCGACGTCGGGCAGCGGGCCGTCGGGGTCGTACGAGGACAGGTCGCGGCCCCAGACCAGCTCCAGCGCGAGGATCGCGTTCTGCGGGGAGACCTGCCGGCGGCGGATCTCGGCGGCCTTCTCCTGCGCCTCGGCGTCGCTGTCGCCGAGGACGAAGGTGACCCCGGGCATGACCTTGAGCTCGTCGGGCCGCCGGCCGTGCCGGGCGAGGCGTCCCTTGACGTCGGCGTAGAAGGCGCGGCCCGCCTCCAGGGTTCCGTGCCGTGTGAAGACCACGTCCGCGGCGGACGCGGCGAACTCCCTGCCCTCCGCGGAGTCGCCTGCCTGGATGACGACCGGGTGACCCTGCGGGCAGCGCGGAACGGTGAACTCGCCCTCGACGGCGAAGTGCCGGCCGGTGTGGGAGAAGGGGCGCGGGGCGCCGTCCGGGGTCCAGGAGTCCCACAGCGCGCGGGCGGCGCCGACGAACTCGGCGGCCCGTGTGTAGCGGTCGGCCCGGTCGAGGTAGCCGCCGCGGCGGAAGTTCTCGCCGGTGAAGGCGTCGGAGGAGGTGACGACGTTCCATGCGGCCCGGCCGCCGCTGAGGTGGTCGAGGGAGGCGAGGCGGCGGGCGAGTTCGTACGGCTCGTTGAAGGCGGCGTTGACGGTCGCGGCGAGGCCGAGACGGTCGGTGACGGCGGCGAGCGCGCTCAGCACGGTGATCGACTCGGGCCGTCCGACGACGTCCAGGTCGTGGACGCGGCCCTTGTGCTCGCGCAGCCGCAGCCCCTCGGCGAGAAAGAAGAAGTCGAACAGACCGCGCTCGGCGGTGCGGGCGAGACGCTCGAAGGAGGAGAAGTCGATCTGGCTGCCCGAGCGCGGATCGGCCCAGACGGTGGTGCTGTTGACGCCCGGGAAGTGGGCGGCGAGGTGGAGCTGCTTGGTGAGCGGCCCCCGGCCGCCGGACGGGCCTGCGACGGTCATGAGGCTCCCCTGGTCAGGGCGTAGCGGTTGGCGGGGCGCGCGAGGCCCAGATGCTCGCGGAGCGTGCCGCCCGGATGGAAGGTGCGGAACAGGCCGCGGTGCTGGAGCAGCGCGACGGTGCCGTTGACGATCCGCTCCAGGTCGCGCCCCGGGGCGATGGGCGCCAGGTGGAACCCGTCGACCGCGCCGTCCGCGTGCCACCGGCCGATCAGGTCGGCGAGCTCGACGGGCCCGCCGCTGAAGTGCGCGCCCGAGGCGGCGAGCCGCGGCCCGCCGTACAAGCCAGGCTCGGGGGCGGGCTCCGCCTCGCCGAGGTCGACGACGAGGGAGACCAGCACCCGCAGCGCCCGCGGGTCGCGTCCATGGGCGCGCGCCCTGCGGTGCACGTCCGCGCGGGCGGCTGCGGCCTCTTCGGGGCCGGCCGCCCGGATGAGCACGACGTCGGCGTGGCGCGCGGCGGCCTCCCTGCTCGCCCTGCCCGTCCCGTCGACGACGGTCACCGGGTGGCCCTGCGGCGGCCTGGGCACGATGGACGGTCCGCGCACGGAGAAGGAGGCGCCCTGGAAGTCGACATGGTGGAGCTTGTCGCGGTCGATGAAGCGACCTGTGGATCTGTCGCGTATCTCGGCGTCGTCCTCCCAGCTGTCCCACAGCCGCCGTGCCACGTCGGCGACCTCGCCGGCCTCCCGCCAGGCCTCGGCGGGGGCCATGGCGGGCCGGCGGCCGAAAAGCCGGGCCTCGGCCTCGGTGGTCGACACGTCGACGTTCCAGCCGGCCCGGCCGCGGCTCACCCAGTCGAGGGTGGCCACGGCGGCCTGGACGTGGAAGGGCTCGGTGTGGGTGGTGTTCACGGTCGGCACGAGCCCGATCCGCTCGGTCGCGGGCGCGATCCGCGCGAGCACGGCGAGGGCGTCGAGGCCGGGCCTGGCGAAGGAGTCGCCGAGGGTGACGAAGTCCAGCCGGCCCGCCTCGGCGAGCCGGGCGAGCGCGAGACAGTGCTCGGCGTCGAAGCGGGACGGTCCGCCGATCTCGGCGGCGATGTGCAGAGGTGGTCGGGTGGCGGGCATGTGCGTACGAGCCTTTCCGGGAGACCCGGCCCGTCCGGCGGTCGCCGGCGCGGGGCGGGGGGCATGGGGGGTTCGGCAGGCCGTGGATCAACGGGGCTGTGGATCACAGGACCGTGGATCACAGGACCGTGGATCACAGGACGGTGGATCACAGGACGGTGGATCAACGGAGCGTGGATCACAGGACCTTGGAGAGGAAGGCGCGGGCACGCTCCCGCTGGGGCTGTCGATCACCTCGCCGACCGGCTCGGGGCCGAGCACCGAGGCGTGGTCGGGCGGATGGTCGCCGGTGGGCGGCATGGGGTTCCTTCGCGGGGCGGGAGGACGAGAGGGGGCGTGTGCGCTCAGGCGCTGAGGCGGGTGCGACAGGAGAGGTCGCGCAGCAGGAGGAGCGCGCTGCGCGCCGCGGCGTCGTTCTGCCGGAGCGCCGCCCCGCCCGTGCGCGGCCTGGTGAAGCCGCCGCCCGCCCCGGCCGTGGTGGGCGGGCCCAGGGCGAAGCGCCGTGGATGCGGCTCGCCGCCGTGCTCGAGCACACGCCCGTCGTCGGGGTCCACCGAGAGCAGCCCGGTGGGGGTCGTGTCGGCGCCGTCCGCGTACAGCGCGCTGAGCAGCGGGCTGCGGGTGCGCTCCAGCGAGGGCTCCGGCAGCCGGGCCTCGACCAGCGCCCGCGCCTCGATCCACTGACCGGGCACACTGGCGCTGCCCGCCCGGAACACGCCCCGCTCCTCGTCGGCCTCGACCGTGACGCCGGCGCCGAGGAAGCGGACGACGCCGGCCCGGGAGAGCGCGAGGAGTTGGCGCAGCCGGGGTCCCGGCGGCCCGGAGGCGAGGTAGCTGTAGAAGCCGTGCCACCGGCCGCCGACGTCCCCGAGGCGGATCAGCTGCGCGTAGACGGAGAGCAGGGCGAGGAAGACGGCGTGGTCCTCGCTGTGCGCGGGATCGTGGCGGCGCTCGAGGTCGGCGGCGACGTAGCCGCGCAGCCCGTACTGGAGCTCGTCGTACGAGGAGAAGCGCATCCCGTCCAGCGGACGGTCGAGCGCCTCCAGATCGAGGCGGTCGGCGGGGTCGGGGACCGAGACGGCGACCAGGGCCGACAGTTCGGGGCTGCCGGGCGGGGCGGCCGCGTACTTCTCCTCGAAGTCTGCCCAGCCGACGGCCGTGCGCTCGGGGTGGACGGTGAAGAGCCGGTGGTAGTGCGCGAAGCCGAGCTCCTTGTCGACCAGCGGCCAGACGTCTCGCTGGAAGTCGACGCGGGACCGGCGCCGTAACGCCTCCGCCTCGGCCGGGCCGAAGAAACGGGGCAGCGCCGGCCGTTCCCCCTCCCACCGGTAGCCGATCTTGGAGTGGTACGGAACGCCTCGGCGCGACCCGACGTACAGCACGGGCTCTTGGCCGGAGGGGACGTACTCCCCGTTCTCATGCCGTCCGCCGCGGCCCTCGGTGAGCAGGACCATCAGATCGACGAAGGCGAGACCGAAGCCGCGCACGACGACCGGCTCGCCGGCGGGCACGGCGGACAGATCGCTGTCGGCGGTGAAGTCGGACGGCAGGTGCAGCAGCCCGTGCCGTCGCGCGAAGTCCGCCGACCGGCGCTGCTCGTCGCCGGGTTCGGCGTCGAGATGGCCGAGGGCGAGTACGACGACGTCGGCGGTCAGCGGCTCGGCGCGCCCTTCGAGCCAGACCCGCTGACGGCCCTGGCGCGGACCGCTGACGCGCAGCGCGCGGGCCCGGTGCTCGTGGACGGCGACGGACGGCGCGAGCGCGGCCGCCGCGCTCTCGTACACCCAGCGCAGATACGCGCCCTGCTGGCGGCGGGTGGGAAAGGTCCGGCCGTCGAGGGCCGCCCACTGGGCGAGCGTGGGGCCCGGCCGTACCGGACCGTCCAGGGGCACCGTGTCGTCGGTGAACATGGTGATGTCCTCGGCCATGGAGTTCGCCCACAGCAGCGGCGACTGCTGCTGCCGCCAGATCCGGCCGCCGCCCGGCGGATGCGGGTCCACCAGGTGGACGTCCAGCGGCCGGCCGGCGTAGAGCTCGGGGACGTTGGCCGCCAGCCGCTCCAGGAAGCCGGTCCCCCGCGGACCGGCGCCCACCACGACGATGGACCGCCTCACCGCGCACCGGCCGTGCCAGGCGCGGAGGACCGCTCGGCATAGTGCCGGTCGACGTACTGCCGGCCGAGGCTGAGCAGCGAGGTGGCCACGGTGTGCCGGATGGTCGCGACGAGCAGCGGCGGCACGAGCTGGCGGCTGCGGTGAGGAAAGGTTTCGGTGGGCACGGCCATACGAGGGCTCCGTGGATGCAGAGATCGAACACGGGAACGCCTTCACCGGGAACACAGCGTGGACCGAGCCCCTCAGCACGGTCCGACCTCTTGAGGCTAGGCGGTGCGCACGGCTCGCTGTCAAGCCTGTCCAGAGTGTGAGCCGTATGTCTCAGGGCAGTTGACGCGGAATCGGATGCCTGTTCCACTTGGCCCATGCATTCGCAGCAGTGGCTGGTCACGCGCTCCCACATCGACCTCGGTCGAGTGTGGTCCTCGTCCTGTTGAGCTGACCTCGCTGCCTTTCCCTGACTTCCCCGTCGGCGCGCTGCCGCGCCGGCTGCTCGCATCTCGCGCCTTCACCTGCGTGCACAACGCACCACTCCCCTCGCTCCGCCCGTCCCGCCCCGGCCGTCCGCATGGAATCCGCACGGAAGTCGGGTCACCCCTGTCTGCCCGACTTCCGTGCGCTCGGCGGCTGCCGCCTGTCCCGGCCCCGGCTCCGCTGACGGCTGACGGCTAACGGCTTCCGCCTGCCCGCCGACGGGCGCCCATGCCCCATGGCCCTGGAGACGCCATGGCGTCGCCTTCGTACTGAGTCACCCCGAGGGCTGGCTACGACTGTCGCCGAGGCGGCCAAGGCGGCGGCTGAGGCTGCGTCAGCAGTCGCAGCCGCAGTCGCAGCAGTCGCAGTCGCACTTGTGGATGCAGCCCTCGCGCTTCTTGCGGGACCAAGGCCCTTCGTACCTCTTGGCGCAGCACATCTGGCAGGTGCAGCACAGTCCGACGAAGGCCGCGCAGCCTGCCAAGAATCCGCGCCTGCCCGGCTGCTGCGGCCCCTGGTGGAAGCTGGGCGGCATCCCGCCGGGGCCGCCCGGGCCGCCGGGCATGCCCGGAGCGCCTCCGCCGTAGGGGTTGCCGCCGTAAGGGTTGCCGCCGTAAGGGCCCTGGCCGTGGCCGCCGCCGCCCTGGTACGGGTTCTGCGGTGTGCCGCCGTATCCCTGGTGCGAGCAGGTCGTCGTCCCGAACGCCCGGTCCACCGAGGTCTTCAGCTCGTGCGCGAGCAGCACGTGCACCAGCTTGTCGTCGACGAAGTGCGCGTCGCGCAGGGCGAGCCGTACGCCGTGCACCGCGTCGTCGGCGAGCCGGCGCGCCTCGGCCAGCGAGGTCCCGGTCGCGGTCAGCGGGTTCCAGGCGCCGGCGGCCGCGTCGGCCGCCTGGTCCTCCACGGCGTCCAGCAGATGCGCGAGGCGCCCGAAGAGCCTTCCGGCCTCGGCCAGCGGAGCCGCGTTCTCCGGCCGCCCGGCCAGCACGGCGGTGTGGGCGAAGGCCGCGGCGGTGGCCGTCTCGGTCGGCTCGGTGACGGTCAGCAGCGAGGTGCCCGGCCCGGCCAGCGACTCGATGCCCGCCTGCCGGTCGACCGCGTCCAGCAGCACGGCCGTGTCGAAGCCCAGCTCCGCGCCGGCCCGCGCGCCCGCCCTGTCCCATCCGGCGGCGACCTTGCGCGCGGCGGACGCCATGGGCCTGCGGGCCAACACCCCGTCCCGGTCCGCGACGTGGTCCCGGACCTTCGCGGACGCGAGCACCAGCGAGACCGTCGCGGCGAGCCGCGCGCCCTCGCCGCGGGCGACGGGCGCGGTCCGCATGGCGCGCAGTGGACAGGGGCCCGCGGTGCGCCGGGAGGAGGGGGTGCGCTCGGACTGAGCCTCCGTCAGGACCGAGACGATCAGCCCGTCGTAGTTGGTGACGATCCGTGCGAACTGGCCGTGGTCTGCGCGAAGTGCCAGGCAGAGGCCGCACAGATGGGCCATCCACTCGGTCTTGAGCCCGTCCGTGAGGCGGTGGGTGCAGGGCCTGACTATTCCGAACACGACGATTCCCCCGTTGCTTCCTACGGTGCGGAAGGCATCGTATCCAGCCATCCGGTTCACCCGTACGTCCCCAAGGTCACCCGTCTGGCTCGACTTTCATATTTTCATTCTGTGAGGGCCCGCACCCAGGAAGAACCTTGACGAATCGCCACATGTTCTGCACCAGTACCGTCACGAATCCCCTGCGCGGCGACTATCCACTTGGCGCGCGATCCGCATTATGGACGACCATAGAGATGCGGAACGACTAAGGCCGCAGTGAGCGGACTGGAGCGGAAGGAGGCGTCCATGGGTTCGGTGCGCAAGGCAAGCGCCTGGCTGGGGCTCGTCGAGGACAGCGACGAGCGTTACTACGACGACGAGTACGCCGAGGGCACGGAGACCGGCGACGCCTGGGTCACCGACCCGCGGGTGCGCGTCGCCTCCGAGTCCGCCCAGCAGGAGGGCCGCCGCATCGCCACGGTCGCCCCGGACAGCTTCCGGGACGCCCGGGCCATCGGCGAGCTCTTCCGGGACGGCGTCCCGGTCATCGTCAACCTGACGGCCATGGAGCCCGCCGACGCCAAGCGCGTGGTGGACTTCGCCGCCGGACTGACCTTCGGGCTGCGCGGCTCGATCGAGCGCGTCGCCACCAGGGTCTTCCTGCTGAGCCCCGCCGACACCCTCGTGGTCAGCGAGGAGCCGGCAGGTCGCACGCAGGACGGCTTCTTCAACCAGAGCTGAGCAAGGAGCTCGCCGGCCGTCTCCGGCCAGACCGAGGTCTGGCCCGGTGGCCGGCGGCGGGTCTAGCGGAAGGCGTCCAGGCCGGTGAGCGCCTTGCCCAGCACCAGCTGATGCATCTCGACGGTGCCCTCGTAGGTGAGCACCGACTCGAGGTTGGTCGCGTGCCGCATCACCGGGTACTCCAGCGAGATCCCGTTCGCGCCGAGGATCGTGCGCGCGGTGCGGCAGATCTCGATCGCCTCCCGCACGTTGTTGAGCTTCCCGAAGCTGACCTGCTCGGGACGGAGCCTGCCCGCGTCCATGCGCCTGCCGAGGTGGTAGGCGAGCAGGATGCCCTTGTGCAGCTCGACCGCCATGTCGGCGAGCTTGGCCTGGGTGAGCTGGAAGCCGCCGATGGGCTTGCCGAACTGCTCGCGCGTGCGCGCGTAGGACAGCGCCGACTCGAAGCTGGAGCGCGCGGCGCCCATGGCGCCCCACACGATTCCGTACCGCGCGTGCGACAGACAGCTCAGCGGACCCTTCAGCCCGGCGACCTCCGGCAGCACCGCGTCGGCGGGCAGCCGCACGTCGTCCATGACGAGCTCGCTGGTGACGCTCGCGCGCAGGGACCACTTGTGCTTGATCTCGGGCGCCGAGAAGCCGGGAAGGTCGGTCGGCACGGCGAAGCCGCGGATGCCCTCGTCGGTCTGGGCCCAGACGACGGCGACCCCGGCCACCGAGCCGTTGGTGATCCACATCTTGCGGCCGTTCAGCACCCAGTCGGATCCGTCGCGCTTGGCATAGGTGCGCATGCCGGCCGGGTCGGAGCCGTGGTCGGGCTCGGTCAGGCCGAAGCAGCCGATGATCTCGCCGGACGCCATGCCGGGCAGCCAGCGCTGCTTCTGCTCCTCGGAGCCGAACTTCCAGATCGCGTACATCGCGAGCGAGCCCTGGACGGAGACGAGGGAGCGGATGCCGGAGTCGGCCGCTTCGAGCTCCAGGCAGGCCAGTCCGTACTGGACGGCGGTCGCGCCCGCGCAGCCGTAGCCCGTCAGCGACATGCCGAGCGCGCCGATGGAGCCGAGCTCGCGGGCCAGCTCGCGGATCGCGGGCAGCTCGCCCCGCTCGTACCAGTCGGCGACGTCCGGCAGGACGCGGTCGGCGGCCCAGCTGCGGACGGTCTCGCGGATCGCGAGGTCCTCGGGGTCGAGCAGATCGTCGATGCCGAGGGGGTCGCTGGGGTCGAAGGGCGGAAGCTGCTTCGAGGGTGCGGACATGGCTTGGCCTCCGGCGGCGCTCACTCAGCGGACACAGAAAACTAGCAGTGGTAGTTACGGCTCCGGCTGACGTTACGGCTCAGTGTGCCGTGCGTCCAGACCCGGTCGCCTCGGCGGGCTCGCGGCTCGCCGGGAGCGAGAGGTCGGGCCGCCTCGGCGGCGGGCATTTCTCGGCCTTGCCGGCCTTCTCGCCCATGTCGCTGGTCTCGCTCGCCTCGCCCAGCTCAGTCTTCTCCGCGCCGTCGCCCGAGCACTCCATCGCCCTCGGCAGCCGCAGCGCCGCGACCGCGCCGAGCATCAGCAGGCCCGCGCTGACCAGGAGCGTGACGTGCAGACCGTGCACGAAGGAGTGGCGCGCGGTGCTGCGGAGCACGTCGCCGGCCCCGCCGCCGAGCTGGTCCGCCACCTTGTACGCCTCGCCCAGCGAGTTGGCCGCCGCCGAGCTCGCCGAGCCGGGCACGCCCGCGAGGGAGGAGAGAGCGGGCGCGTAGGCGGCGTTCATCACGCTGCCGAGCAGGGCGATCCCCATGCCCGCGCCCAGCTGGTACGAGGTCTCGCCGATCGCGGCCGCGCCGCCGGCCTGCTGGGCGGGGGCCTCGCTGAGCATCGACTCGTACGCCGCGAAGAGCGTGGTCTGCAGCCCGTAACCGAGCAGGACGAAGCCCGCGGTGAGCAGCAGGGGCCGGTCGTGCTGCCCCATCAGGGTCAGCAGCAGCACGGCGCCGGCGGTCAGCACGAAGCCCCAGCCGACCATCCGGCGCGGGCCGACGCGCTGCAGGGTGGCGGATCCGGTGGCGCCGGCGGCCATCGCGGCGAAGGTCAGCGGCAGCAGCCGCAGACCGGTCTCCAGCGGACTGAGGCCGAGGATCAGCTGGAGGTACTGGACGGCGATCAGCTCCAGGCCGACCAGCGCGAGCATGGCGAGGACGATGCAGCCGACCGAGGTGGAGAAGGCCGCCCGGGAGAACATCCCCATGTCGATCAGCGGATGCCTGCGGCGCCTCTGCCGTCGTACGAACACGGCGAGCAGCGCGGCGCCGATCAGCAGCGGGACCGCCGTCTCGGCGTCCAGCAGCGAGTGCCCCGCGCCGAGCCGCTTCACGCCGAGGACGACGCCGAGGACGCCGGCCGCCGCCATCAGCGCGCCGAGCACGTCCCAGGGACCGTCCGAGTCGCCTCGGGACTCGGGCAGCAGCCAGCGGCCGACGGGCAGGATCAGCGCCATCAGCGGGATGTTGATCAGGAAGACCGAGCCCCACCAGAAGTGCTGGACGAGGAAGCCGCCGAGCACCGGGCCGGTGGCGGCGCCGACCGCGGCGACCGCGGTCCAGATGCCGATCGCCGTCGCCCGCTCCCGCCGGTCGGGGAAGACCGCCCGGAGTATGGAGAGCGTCGCCGGCATGATCATCGCGCCGCCGACGCCGAGCAGGGCGCGCGCCCCGATCAGGACCTCGGGGGTGGTGGCGAGGGCGGCCAGCGCGGAGGCCGCGCCGAAGATGCCGTAGCCGATCAGCAGCACGCGCCGGCGGCCGACGCGGTCGCCGAGCGTGCCGAACAAGATCAGCAGCGCGGCGCAGATGAGCGGATAGGCGTCGACGATCCACAGCAGCTCGACGCCGCTGGGGCGCAGATCCTCGGTGACCGAGGGGACGGCGACGTGCAGCACGGTCGCGTCGAGCGCGACGAGCAGCAGGCTGACGCAGAGGACGAAGAGAACGACCCAGCGGTTGGCACCGCCGCCGGCGGCACGAAGCCGTGCTCCGGCCGTGGTCGTCCCGGACATGTGCGTACCTCCCAGTAAATCCCTCGCGCTCGGCGGGCCAGCCGGGGACAGTGCTGCTCAGTGTCCCGCAGGGCGGTCCGGCATCGACGGGCGAGTGAGTCGTCAGCGTACGCGAGTTCCGGCGGGCGGCGCGTGGTGGATCTCTCACCAGGGCGAACACGCCGGTGTGGCGTACGACACGCCCGGCGTACGCCGGAAGGCGGACGGAAGTCGGACCGAAGGCGATCTTGGGCCGCCCTGAACGGCCGGGAAATTCCGTGCGGGACAGCGGTGAACTATTTCCGCGCCTAGGAAAGAACACCCCGTGAAGACGCGCTACTGAATAGCGGACAAGGTCATCTTGCTTTCCGTGCCGGCCGGGAATATATCCGGATCTGAGACCTACTCCACATCACATCGACATCACGAACGTACTGGATCGGCCTAGCTGGTCACTCACTCGCTGTAACGTCGATTGGGTGCGTACCGACATCTTTGCCCGCCTCGACCGGGAGCCGGAACCGCCGAAGATAGAGATCCCGCGGATGACCCGCACCCGTCTCGCCCTCTTCGGCGGGACGTCGGCGTTCTATCTCGCCATCGTCGTCGCCGTGCTTGCCTCGACGTGGCTGGTGATCATCGACTGGAAGATCATGCTGTTCCGGCCCTACCAGCAGTGGCCGGAACTGCACGCCTTCCTCGACTACTTCGTGGTCCTCGGCCAGCGCGGCCCCACCGCCGTGATGGTCGCTGCGTGGCTGGGCTGGCGCTCGTGGCGCCAGCACACCCTGCGGCCCCTGCTCGCTCTGGGCGCCTCGCTGCTACTGCTCAACGTGACCGTGGGAGCGGTCAAGATCGGTCTCGGGCGGCTCGGCCCCCACTACGCGACGCAGATCGGATCAGCCGAGCTGTACGCCGGCGGCGATATATTTCCCTCCGGGCACACCGCGAACGCGGTCGTGACCTGGGGAATCCTGGCGTATCTGGCCACCACGCCGCGGGCTCGGCGCTATCTGTCGGCCCTGTCGGCGACGGTCTCCCTGGGCGTCGGACTGACCACCGTGTACCTCGGTACGCACTGGCTGAGCGATGTGCTGCTCGGCTGGGCCGCCGGGCTGCTGATCCTGCTCGCGCTGCCCTGGTGCGAGCCGCTGATCGGCCGCGCGGAGGCCTGGATCCTCGGGGTCCGCGAGCAGTGGCGTGCGCGCCGTCGGCTCGCTCCCTCGCTGCCGGTCGCCTCGGGCGGCCCGCGACCTGCGATGTTCCCCCAGCGGGGCCCGTCGGGGACCGAGGGTCCGGCCCACGAGCCGGTGTCCGCCGGCAGCGGCTCCCGGACCGGCGCCGCCGCCACGAGAACGCATATCGCGCAGCCCCGGCCGCGCGCGGTGCACTCCGAGCGGACGCCGGTCACTCCCTCCGGCAGCCGCCGTCCGCCGCACTCGCGGCCGGTGACGGGTGGCTGAGGGGCGGCTGACCGGCGACCGACCGGCCTGACGGCCGATCCCCGGACGGCATAGCGGGACGAAGTACGACGAAGGCCCCGACACGGAGCGTGTCGGGGCCTTCGTCGTATATCCAGGCTTTGAGTGCGTGTATCCGGGCCTAGGGCGCCTATGCCTGGACTTTGGGTGCGTACGCCGTCCTCGGCTGCGCGCGCCCAGCAGGTCATCAGCCGAGCCAGCAGCGGATGACCTTGCCGCCCTCGACCTCGAAGTTGAGCCTGCCCGACAGGTACTCCATGGTGATGATCGCGCCCGCCGGCAGCGCTCTGACGGTCGTCCAGCCGCGCTCGCGGGCTTGGCGCTCGGCGTCGTCGGCGACGAGGCCGACGTACGACTCGGGGGCGTCGTCGGGCTGTGCGGGGGGTGTCGGTATGGGAGGCATGCCACCCACCGTAAGCGGCGGCGGACCGTGACGGAAGCAACATCGGCGACGGAAGAAGACGATGCGACAGCAGCCCCGAGTACCTCACCGGTCACGCTTCTGTCACAGGATCTCGACACTCGTTTAGCCCGATCCGCGTCACTCGAACGTGCAGTTCACGCTCGTCTGCACGGTAATTGCGCAGAGCCGTACAGAGCTATGGCTAACATGCTCAATTCCCGACTGAAATGTCCCAGGAAGTTACCGCGCGCCAATTGACGGGACGTCGATAGATTTACGGGTTCCTTACAGGATCCGCCCGCGTCTTCGTACACACTCTCGGCCCCTCGCCCCTGCGGTGGGAAGGCGCTCTGTCGGAGGGGACCCGCGGCGAGCATCATGTCTGGAGCCCGATCCGAATGACCGAAGCCCGATGACCGAAGCCCGAGCCGCGGACAGCGAGGGGGCAGCGATGGGTACGGAGACCGCGGAGGCGACGGCCCACCCGGTGCGGGAGCGCAGCCCGGGGCAGGTGGTCGTGGACTGGCTGACGACGACCGACCACAAGAAGATCGGGCATCTCTATCTGATCACGTCGTTCGGCTTCTTCCTCGTCGCCGGTCTGCTGGCCATGCTGATGCGGGCCGAGCTGGCCCGCCCCGGGCTCCAGCTGATCAGCAACGACCAGTTCAACCAGGCCTTCACCCTGCACGGCACGATCATGCTGCTGCTCTTCGCGACCCCGGCCTTCGCCGGCTTCGCCAACGAGATCATGCCGTTGCAGATCGGCTCGCCGGACGTGGCCTTCCCGCGGCTGAACATGCTCTCGTACTGGCTCTACCTCTTCGGCGGCCTGATCGTGCTGGGCTCGCTGCTCGTGCCCAGCGGTCCGGCCAGCTTCGGCTGGTTCGCGTACGCCCCGCTCAACTCGCTGGATCGCTCCCCCGGCATCGGCGCCGACATGTGGATCATGGGGCTCGCCCTCTCCGGCTTCGGCACGATCCTCGGCGCGGTCAACTTCATCACCACGATCATCGGAATGCGCGCGCCGGGGATGACCATGTTCCGGCTGCCCGTCTTCACCTGGAACGTGCTCTTCACATCGATCCTGGTGCTGTTCGCCTTCCCGGTGCTCGCGGCGGCGCTGCTGGTGCTGGAGGCCGACCGGCAGTTCGGCTCGGTGGTCTTCGCGCCGGAGAACGGCGGGGCGCTGCTGTGGCAGCACCTGTTCTGGTTCTTCGGCCATCCCGAGGTCTACATCATCGCGCTGCCGTTCTTCGGCATCGTGACGGAGATCCTGCCGGTCTTCTCCCGGAAGCCGATCTTCGGGTATCTGACGCTGGTGGGCGCGACGATGGCCATCACCGGGCTGTCGGTGGTCGTGTGGGCGCACCATATGTTCGCCACCGGCGCGGTGCTGCTGCCCTTCTTCTCCTTCATGTCCTTCCTGATCGCGGTCCCGACCGGGGTGAAGTTCTTCAACTGGACCGGGACGATGCTCAAGGGCTCGCTCTCCTTCGAGACGCCCATGCTGTGGGCGATCGGCTTCCTGGTGTCCTTCCTGTTCGGCGGGCTGACCGGAGTGATCCTGGCCTCGCCGCCGATGGACTTCCACGTCACCGACTCGTACTTCGTCGTCGCGCACTTCCACTACGTCGTCTTCGGCACCGTCGTCTTCGCGACCTTCGCCGGCTTCTTCTTCTGGTGGCCGAAGTTCACCGGGAAGATGCTCGACGAACGGCTCGGCAAGATCCAGTTCTGGACGCTCTTCATCGGCTTCCACACCACGTTCCTGGTCCAGCACTGGCTGGGCGCGGAGGGAATGCCGAGGCGGTACGCGGACTATCTGGCGGCCGACGGATTCACGGCGCTGAACACCGTGTCGACCATCGGCTCCTTCCTTCTGGGACTGTCGACGCTGCCGTTCCTCTACAACGTCTGGAAGACCTGGAAGTACGGCGAGAAGGTCGACATGGACGATCCCTGGGGCTTCGGACGTTCGCTGGAATGGGCGACATCGTGTCCGCCGCCGCGCCACAACTTCACCACCATCCCGCGCATCCGCTCCGAGTCGCCCGCCTTCGATCTGCACCATCCGGAGTTCGCGGCGCGGCTGGAGACGGCGGACGGCGCGGGGCCGGTCACCCCAGAGCCCGGGAGAGCCGGTCCCGGACCGTCCTGACGTGCTCGGTCAGCTCCCGCGGCTCGACCACCTCGAAGTCCACGCCCATGAGCATGACGTGAACGACTATCACGTCCAGGCTCGCGGCTCGGGTGCGCAGCAGACAGCTCGTGTCGTCGATCGGCTCCAGGACGCCGTCGGAGGGGCCGACGATCTGGGCGGCCTGCTCGGCCGAGGTCCTCAGCCGGACGACGGCCTCGGCGGCGTAGGCGCGGACGGACACGCCCTGGGAGACATAGGCGGCGAGGTCCTCGGCCGGCGGGGTGCGCGGGGCGAAGCGCGGGCCGTGCGGCGGCTTGGGGACGACGCGGTCGGCCCGGAACGTACGCCAGTCGGCGCGGTCGAGGTCCCAGGCGACCAGATACCAGCGGTACTCGGTGCAGACCAGGCGGTGCGGCTCGACGGTACGACGGGTGGAGGCGCCGCCGTGGTCGCGGTACTCGAAGCGCAGCCGCTCGCTGTCCCGGCAGGCGTTGGCCAGCTCGGTCAGCACGGAGGCGTCGACCTGGGCCCGGGGGGCGCGCAGCATCGGCACGGTGAAGGCGTTCAGGGCGCTGACCCGGCGGCGCAGCCGGCTGGGCAGGACCTGCTCCAGCTTGGCCAGGGCGCGTACGGAGGACTCGCCGATGCCCTCGACGCCGTTGCCGGCGGCGGTGCGCAGGCCGACGGCGACGGCCACGGCCTCCTCGTCGTCCAGGAGCAGCGGCGGCAGCTCCGCCCCCGCGCCGAGCTGGTAGCCGCCGCCCGTGCCGGGGCTGGCGTTGACGGGGTAGCCCAGCTCGCGCAGCCGGTCGACGTCGCGTCGCACGGTCCGCGCGGTGACCCCGAGCCGATCGGCCAGATCGGCGCCGGACCATTCGCGGTGGGCCTGCAGCAGCGAGAGCAGGCGCAGCAGTCTTGCCGAGGTCTCCAACATGGCGTCGAGTCTGCCAGCGATTGAGGACGAGAACGGTCCTCAAGTGCAACGCCTCGTCAGCCCGCCTTGGTGAGGCGCACGCAGAGGTCGTTGTCGCCCGTGTAGCAGGGCGCCGCCCGGCAGGTGTCCGTCGTGTGCTTCGGGTAGACGAAGATGCTCTTGCGGTCCCAGACGTCGTCGAGGATGCGGGAGATCTTTATCCCCGCAGCGTCCGCCGCCGGGCGCAGCCACAGCTCCCACAGCTGCTCCTTGCCCACCGGCTGCTCGGCCAGCGCCTGGTACGGCAGGGTGAAGCCGAACGCCCTGCCCTCGCCGGTCACCGGCACCTGGTGCACCCGGTCGCCGGAGCGCAGCCTCGCCTCGGCCACCGCGCCCTCGCCCAGCTCGACGCCGTACAGCTGCCCCTGGACGGTCATCGCGCCCTGCTCCGCCGCGAGGACGATGTCGCCCGCCTCGGCGTGCGGGGCCCGCACCCAGCAGCGCACCGCGAGCCGGCCGTCCGCCGTCGGGTAGGGGATGCGCACGGCGATCCGGTCCAGATCGGGGGCGCGGTCCACCAGCGCCCGCAGATCCCTGATGCCGGGCTCGAGCGCCTCGCCCTGATCGGTGTACGCGTCCCAGCGGCCCTCGGCCAGCTCCACCGTGCTGGGCAGCACAGCGCGCGAGGTGCCGTCGCCCGACGGGGTCAGCGGCAGCCTCAGCTCGTCCGCGCCGGTCTTGCCGCCGCGCCGCTTGAGCACCAGCACGGCGTCCGGCGCGCCGGCGCCCGCCACGTCGAAGGTGACGCCGCCGGCTGAGTCGGCGATGCAGTCGGCCCGGGGCGTCTTGTGTTCGGTGGACGTCGTCATCAGCTGTTCTTGCCCTTCCGGAGCACCCCTGCGGCCAGATAGCGCAGCGAGTACGCCCCGTCGTACACGGCGCCCCGGCCTCGATGCAAGGCCTCCTTCAGGGCGCTGCGCGAACGTCCGGCCTCGCCCCGGGCGACGAGCTCGGCGAACAGGGCCTCGTGGCGCTCGGCGATCCGGGCCGGGTCGAAGCGCGCCGACGCGGCGAGCGCCGCCTGTCCGGTGCGCCGGCGCAGATCGTCGTCCTCGATCAGGGCGAGCAGGGCGTCGGCTATGGCGTCGACGTCGCCGACCTTCACCAGCCTGCCGTCCACGCCGTCCTCGATGATCTCGCCGGGACCGTGCGGGCAGTCGGTGGAGACGACGGGCAGACCGCAGCGCATCGCCTCGACGATGGTCATGCCGAAGGACTCCAGGCTGGAGGTGACCGCGGCGATCGAGCCCTTGACCCACTCCGGCTCCAGCGGGTTCGCCGAGCCCATCAGGAAGACGTGGTTGTGGAGCTGGCGCTCCTCGATCAGGGCGCGCAGGGCGTTCTTCTCGTTGCCGGTCGCGTCGCCGCTGCCGTAGATCCGCAGCCGCCAGTCGGGGCGGGCGGCGGCCACCTTGGAGAACGCCTTCACCAGCAGGTCGTACCGCTTGACCCGGGTCAGCCGGCCCGCGGCCACGACCCACTTGGCGGTGGAGTCGGCGGGGTCGACGGAGGGGGCGGGCACGCTGTTGGGCACGGCCTCGATGTGCACGCCGGGCAGCTTCAGCTGGGAGCGATAGGAGCCGGCGTCGGCCTCGGTGACGGTGGTGACCGCGTCGAGGAGGAGGTAGCGGTGGGCGATCTCGCGGCGCAGCCGGTAGCCGTGGCTGTCGAGGGTCAGATGCTCCTGGCCGACGCGGACCGGGCCGCGCCGGGTCTGGCGGGCGATGTGGACGTTGAGCCCGGGGCGGGTGCCGACGACGACGTCGGCCTCGAGGGACCCCAGATGGGCGGCGATCCGGGCGTCGGTGAGGCGGCTGTACTGCTTGTGCCGGCCGTCGCCGCGCGGGAAGACCTTGGCGGGGCGCTTGTGCTGCGGGTCGTCGCCGTCGTAGGCGGGGCTGTCCTTGCGGAGGTCGACCAGGTGCTTCATGACGACGCCCGCGGGGGCGCCCATGGTCGGCTCGTCGCGGTGGCGGAAGACGGAGACGATCTCTACGTCGTGCCGCTCGGCCAGGGTCTGGGCGAGGTTGAACGTGGTCCGGATCGTCCCGCCGATGCCGTACGCGTTATGGAGCAGGAATGAGATGTGCATACGCCGCCGCGTCCCCCTGGATCTTCGAATCTGCAGGAGTGGACTGTACTTGGCTCCTAAGGCCGATAGGGGATCTGGGGCACGGTGAAGCAGTTCTCGGTCATGTCGCCGCCCTGGGCGACCCAGCCGCTGCCGTCCTGCCAGCGGGCGACGGACAGACAGGTGCGGCGGGTCGCCGGCGGCTCGGCGAGCTTCTCGTACGAGACGGGGAGGAGCAGTCCGCGGGCGGTGTACGGCTCCGGGCGGTTGAGGTAGCGCTCGACGCACGCGCGCGTGATGCCGTCGCCGCCCGCCTCCGCGCTCGTCGACTCGTCGGTGTCCCTCGTGCCCTGGGCCGAGTCCTCGGCCTCTTTGGCGCAGGAGGCCGCGGCGTCGGAGAACCACATGGCGGCGGCCCAGCCCTCCAGCTGCCACTGGGACAGCTCCCGGCCCTCCATAGCGTCGCGGAACTCCTTCACGGCGGGGCTGGCGACGTCGTCGTAGTTGCGGCTGGACCCGGTCGCCCAGAGGGCGTTGCGGCAGGCAGGGGCGTCCTTGAAGTCCTTTGGCACCGAGGACGACCAGTTCTGGACGTTGGTGACCTTGGCCGTGACGCGTACGCCGACGGCGTCCATGGCCTCGCAGAGCTGGGCGTTGCCATGGGTGTCCAGGGCGTCGAAGACGAGGTCCGCGCCCTGCCGGCGCAGGTCGGCGGCGACCGCGCGGAAGTTGGGCAGCGCGAAGTCGACCTGCTCGCCCACGACGCGGTAGCCCTCGGCCCGCAGGCCCTCGGTGATCAGCCGGGCGTACGCGGCGGAGGACGCCTGGTTGTAGGAGACGACGGCGGCGGTGCGGGCGCCCTGTTCGCGCTTGAAGTAGCGGTAGACCTCGGTGCCGCCGTAGAGCGTGCCGTTCCAGCCGGGCTTGCCGCCGTCGCGCGGGGCGAGGCTGCCGTAGATCCCGTACAGATGCGGGTACGTGTCGTACGCCGGGCCGATGGGCTGGCCGCCGACGTCGGGGACGCCGGCCTCGGAGACCCGGGGCGCGCCCGCGTAGTCCAGCGCGGTGGTGGCGACGAGCGCGAACACCTTCTTCTCGTCGACGAGTCGGTGCACGCATTCGTTGTTGCCGACGCCGCTGCCGCCGTCGTCGCAGGAGATCGCCTCGACGCGGCGCCCGGCTATGCCGCCTCGGGCGTTGAGGGCGTCGAAGTAGGCCCTGGCGCCGTCGCCGGGGCCGGTGAAGGCCGCGCCGCCGACCGGGCTGGTGGCGCTGGCGATGACGCCGACGCGGATCGGCTCGCGCGCACCGCCTTGACCGGACGGCGCCGCGCTCTCGAAGGCGCTCTCCGGCAGCCGGCTGCCGCAGGCGCCGGCCCCCGCCAGGGCCGCCGCGAGCAGCAGGGCTTCAGCAGCCCGGCGGGGCCGCATCGCCGCTGAGCTTGACCAGGGCGCACAGCGACTTCACGGAGACCTTCCAGGTCTCGTCCTCGAAGATCGCGGCGCCCTTGGAGTCGGGCAGTGCCGGGGCGCCGCCGACCAGCAGGTCGTACGTCACCGTGGCCTGGGTCGGCGAGGTGAACTGCACGTCCGTGACCTCGACCGAGGTCTGCGCGGCGTTGCGGTCGCCGCCGAACGCGGCGAGCAGCGGTCGCAGGGACTCGCCCTTCTCCAGCACCGCGACCTTGTCCTCGGTGGACGCATCGGGGTCGAAGAAGGTCGTCCAGTTCTCCCGGACCTCCTGCTCGGCGGCTGCCGGGTCGGCGGGGCCGTCCCCGGTCGGCGCAGCGCCGGTCGTCGGCGTCGCGGGCGCCGTCGCGGTCGGCGTGGGCGACGAGGCGGAGCCGGAGCCGCCGTCGTCCGAGCAGGCCGCGGCTGCGGGAAGGAGCACCAGGACCGCGGCGGCAGCCCACGCCGTGGTTCGGGGTTGCCTGACAGGGACCATCTGGCTCACCACCGGTTGTCGGCTTCCAGCGTCTGTCCGTTCAGGGCATAGTGCAAGAAATCGCCGAACACCGCCAGAGCCGGAGGGGCGCTGATGGAGACGTCGCGAGTGCTGTGGTGGGGCGGGCTCGCGACTGCGGCCTGCGGCGCCGTGCTCTGCGTCGTCGGCTGGTACGGCGTGTCGGGCGAGCGGTTCGCCGCCCGCCAGATCCCGTACCTCGCCTCCTGCACCGTGCCGGGCGCGGCGCTGCTGGTGGCGGGCGCCGTGCTGCTCGCCGCCGCCTCGGCCGGACGGGCGGCGACGCTCGCCGAGGCCGCTTCGGCCGAACGGGCGGCGGGGCAGGACGGATCGCGCCCGTCCGACGAGCCCGGTCCCGAGGTCTCCTGGAACGCCCCTTCCTCGCAGGAGCCGCCGCTGCGGACGCCCGGCGGGACGCTGGCGCACCGGCCGGACTGCCCGCTGGTGGCGGGCAAGCCGGAGGCCGTGCCCGTCGGCGACGAGGAGCTGGCGCCCTGCCCGGTGTGTGAGCCGTGGCGTCCCTGACGTACGACCTCGCCCTCGCCGGGCTGGCCGTCGGCAGCGCCGCCGCGCTCACCGGGATCGGACTGATCGTCACCTACCGGGCGACGGGGGTGCTGAACCTGGCGCACGGCGCCATCGCCATGGTCTGCGCCTATGTGCTGCGGCAGTTCGCGGTGGAGTGGGGCTGGCCGCTGCCGCTCGCCGCGGCGGTGACGCTGCTGCTCGTCGCGCCGGCGATCGGGCTGCTCCTCGACCGGCTGGTCTTCCGCCCGCTGGCGGTGGGCGACGTGGATCCCACGCGGGCGCTGGTCGCCTCGATCGGGGTGTTCGTGCTGCTGGTCGGGGGCGCGGCGCTGGTGTGGGGCAGCGGGGCGCGCTCGGACGCACCGGCGCTGCTGCCGGACGATCCCTGGGCGCAGCTGGGCGCGGTGCTGGCGCTGGCCGCGCTGGTCACCGCGGTCACCCGGTGGACGCGGTTCGGGCGGGAGCTGCGCGCGGTGGTCGACAACCGGGCGCTGGCGGCGCTGGGCGGGATCGACGCGGACCGGGTGTCGGCGGCGGGCTGGGCGTTCGGCTCGTTCACGGCGGGGCTGACGGGCGTGCTGCTGGCGCCGTACGTACGGCTCGACCCGTACGGCCTGCCCCTGCTGGTCGTCGAGGTGATCGCGGTGGCGGTAGTCGCCCGGATGCGGAGCCTGGCGGTCGCGGTGGCCGCCGCGCTGGCGATCGGCGTGGCGCAGGCGCAGCTGACCCGGCTGCACCCGTCCGGGTGGGGCGAGCCGCTGCTCCAGGCCGTGGGCGCGAATCTGTTCGTGGTGGCGCTGCTGATCGCGGCGCTGGTGCTGCCGGGGGTGGGGACGCGGGACACGCTCGCGCGGACGGCGACCCCGGCGGTGCGGATCCCGCTGGGGGCGTGGGCGGTCGCGGCGATCCTCTTCCTGCTGCCCCTCGGCTTCGCGGGCTCGGACCTGCATACGTCGATCCAGGTGCCGGCGCTGGCTCTGATCCTGCTGTCGCTGGTCGTGGTGACCGGCCGGGGCGGCCAGATCTCGCTGGGGCAGGCGGCGTACGCGGGGCTCGGCGCGCTGTTCACCGCGCTGCTGGCGGCGGGGCGCTTCCCGGGACTGCCCCGGCTGCCGGAGCTGGCCGCGCTGGCGGTCGCGGTGCTGCTGGTGGCGCCGTTGGGCCTGCTCACGGGATGGCCGGCGATCGGCCGGCAGGGGCTGGCGCTGGCTCTGGCGACGCTGGCGGTGGGGGTCGCGGTGAGCCGTTTCGTGTTCGCGCAGCCGTACGCGACGGCAGGGCTCTCGCTCTCCCGTCCGGCGGGCCTCACCGGCGACCGCGCGTTCTATCTGCTGGAACTGGCGGTGCTGGCCTGCGCCCTGGCCGCGGTGGCGGCGCTGCGCCGGGGCCGTACGGGGCGTGCGCTGGCCGCTCTGCGCGACCACGAGGCGGGGGCGCAGGCCGCGGGCGTCGCGGTCCCCGCGCTCAAGCTGCTGGCCTTCGTGACCGGCGCGGCTCTGGCGGCCCTGGGCGGCGGTCTGCTCGGCATGGGCCTGCGCGCCTTCGACCCGGGGGCGTACGACCCGGTCCGCGGCCTGCTCTGGTTCGCGGCGGTCGTGGTGCTGGGCGCCGACAACCTCCTGGGGCCGCTGGTCGGGGCTGCGCTCCTGGTGGGCCTGGACGCGGGAGCCAGGGGCGGGGTGGCGGCGGCGGTGATCGGCCTGCTCGCGATCTTGATCGGCCGTTTCCCGGACGCGCTGGAGCGCACGCTGGCCGCGCTGGGCGTGCGCGGCACGCGGGAGGGGGACGGCGGTCGTCCGCGGCCTGTCGCGGCGGGACTCGGCGCGGGTGCCGGTTCCGCTCCTGGGGAGGACGGGGGCGGCGGCGAGGACGCAGTGCGGGCGGGCGGGCCGTCGGCGACGGCGCGGAGCCCGGCGCGCGCGGTCGTCGGCAAGAGCGCCGCGCGCTCGCTGCCCGGCTCTCGCCGCGACCGCCCGCACCTGCTCGTCGCGCGGTCCGTGCGGCTGCGGTTCGGCGCCTTCACCGCCCTCGACGGCGTCGACATCGACCTGCCCGCCGGCCAGGTCACGGCCCTCGTCGGAGCCAACGGCGCCGGCAAGACCACGCTGTTCCACTGCCTGTGCGGCACCCTGCGGCCCGACGCCGGGCGCGTGGAGCTCGACGGCGTCGACATCACCCGGCGGCCGGCCCACACGCGGACCAGGATGGGGATCGCGAGGACCTTTCAGCAGCTCGCGGTCTTCCCCTCGTTGACCGTGGAGGAGAACGTACGGATCGGGGCCGAGCAGGGGCGCGGACGGGACCTTGCCGCCGTCGAGCCCGTCCTGCGGCTGCTCGGGCTCGACGGGCCCGTCCGGCTCTCGCCCGCCGCCGGGCTCTCCACGGGGGCGCTGCGGCGCGTCGAGTTGGGGCGGGCGCTCGCCGGGGGCCCGCACACGCTGCTGCTCGACGAGCCGGCGGCCGGGCTCGACGCCGTGGAGGCCGAGGCGCTGGCCCGGATCCTCGGCGCGCTCGCCGCGGACGGGATGGCCGTGCTCGTCGTCGAGCACGACCTCGACCTCGTCGCCCGCGTCGCGCACACCGTGCATGTGATGGAAGCGGGGCGGATCCTGCGATGAGCGTCGAGATCGAGCTCCGCGCCGCCCGCGTGCGGTACGGCCCCCTGGAGGCCCTGCACGGCGTCTGGCTCCCCGTGCCCGCCGCCGCCCTCACCGTGCTCCTCGGCCGCAACGGCGCCGGCCGCACCACCGCCCTGCGCGCGCTCGCCGGCGCCGTGCCGCTGCACGGCGGGCGCGTCGTGTGGCGCGGCGTGGACGTGAGCGGCCTGCACGCCTACGAACGGGCCCGCCGCGGACTGTGCTTCGTACCGGATCTACGGGCCGTGTACGGCGCCCTCACCGTCGCCGAGAACCTCGAGCTGGCCGCCGTGGACGGGGAGTTCGGCCGCGCCCTGGACGGCTATCCCGCCCTGCGCCCGCTGCTCGCCCGCCGCGCGGGCGCCCTGTCCGGAGGCGAACGGCGCATGCTCGCCCTCTCCCGGGCGCTGCTCTCCCCCGCCCGCGTCGTCCTCGTCGACGAGCCCACGCAGGGCATGTCCCCCGACGTCGCGGCCCGTACGTACGACCTGCTGCGCGGTCTCGACGCGGCCGTCGTGATCGCGGAGCAGAGACTGCCGCCGAGCCTGTGGCGCGGCCGCTCCCCGGTGATCGTCCATGAGCTGCGGCGGGGCTCCGTCGTCTTCAGCGGGGAGCCCTCCGAGCTCCGGCCGCCGAGGGGGCCGGAATCGACGCCGCTGTGAGCCGGTCCGGCAAGTCCCGTCGCCGTCGGGCGATCGAGGCGAGCCTGTCGCCGGGCTGGATGGTGGGACGCGCCCGTTGAGCCCGCAGGGCTGGGGGCAGGCGGGCCGCTCCTCCCAGCCCTGGGTCCGCAGGACCTCCCTCGCGACCGCGGTCTGCTGCTCGCGGGTGGCGAGGCCCGCGCGCGGCGCGTGGGCGAGTCCGCCGGACGCCGCATATGTGCTCTGCGGGAACTGCTGCCCAGGTGCTCTGCCGGAACTGGAGTCCGCGGCAATGGCCGTTGCCGGTGTCGAGGCGCCGGTCTTCGCCGGTGTCGCACTGGGCGATGCGGCTCCAGGGCCACCCGCTCGTCGTGCAGTCGGCTGCGGCGACGCGGTGGGAGCCTCAGCCGCCTGGGGCAGGCACGTGGGCGCCGACGGGCGTCGGGGCCGCAGCAGTTGCGGGCACCGGCGCCCCAGCGAGGGCGGAGGCCGGCGACCGGAAGCCGGTCTTCGGCATCGCGTCACGCTGGCCCGCGGCCCCACCCGGTCGTCCCGGGCGGAGCCGCGGGCATGGCCTCAGAGAGCGAGCCGCTGTCCGGGCACGATGAGATTCGGGTCGTCGCCGATGACGGCCTTGTTCGCGGCGTAGACGCCTCGCCAGTCCGCGCCGTGGGCCGCGGCGATGCCGCTGAGGGTGTCGCCGGAGCGGACGGTGTAGTCGTCGCCGCGCGCGGCGCCCCGCTGGGTGTGCCCGGAGGCGCGCTCGGGGGCCTTCGCGGGCGCCGCGGGCTTCGCGGCCCGGGTCTTCGCGGCGGGCTTGGCCGGCTTCGCGGGCTTGGCCTTCGCCGCGGGCGCCTCCGTCTTCGGCGCGCTGCCGGCGGCCCCTGCCCGTGCCGAGCAGGTCGGCCACGCGCCCCACCCCTGGGACTGCTGGACCTTGGTGGCCACGGCGATCTGCTGCGCCTTGGAGGCCTTGTCGGCGGTCGAGGCGTACGCCCCGCCGCCGTAGGCACGCCACGTGCTGCCCGAGAACTGGAGCCCGCCGTAGTAGCCGTTGCCTGTGTTGATGTGCCAGTTGCCGCCGCTCTCGCACTGGGCGATGCGGTCCCATACCTCGCTGCCGGCTGCCCGGGCCTCGCCCGTGGTCGCCGTGAGCAGAGCCAGCGGGGCCACCAGTGCGGCCCCGACGAGCGCTGCGGTGTCACGCCTGCGCTGAGAACGGGTCGTGAACATCGAATCCCTCTCGAAGGACCCGGGGTCCCTCGCCGCGGTGCGGACATCGGCGCATCCGGCGCCTCCGTCCGCTCCGCCCCGCCCGCCTGAGGTGGTGGTGCCGGCCCCGTCACAGGGCCGTCGTGCTCGTTGTCCCGCCGTACGGCGATGACGCCGCCGTACGACCCGGGCGGGCTGTCCCGGGCGGTGCTCTGTGCACACGACGGAGGAATCTATGGAGCGCACCCCCCTGACACCAGCTGACACCGACCAATCCCCTGTCGTTCCAGGCCAGTTGCCCGTTACTCGCAGTAGCGACCAATTCCGGCCACCCACTTGATTCGCTGATTTCCTGATTTGTCGACCTGACGCTCACGCGATCTGTGACCCGGTTCACCGCGTCAACTTCCGTGCACTGCGCACTTACTGACAGAGAGTTACCGATTTCGAGTCCCGTCTCACCCCTCGCGTCGGCCGGTTCGATTCCGTTCCCCTTCGCGCGTGACTACCGCCACAGGTCGCCCGTTGAACTCTTTGCCAGCCGGGACCCGCCCGGCGAACGCACACAAGTCCGAGGAGCCACCCGTGCCGCGCATGCTCGACGTCAGCGAGGACGTACGCGCCGAGATCGGTGACGAAGAAGCCGACCGGCTGCTGGCCGGAGAGAACGCACCGGGCAGCTATGACTGCACCTCCTGCCGCACCCCGGGCGACTCCGAGCAGGAACGCACCAGCACGGTGCTGTTCGTGGGCGAGGAGACCGCCGTTCTCGCTTTCGCCCACGCCACCTGCATCCCCTCCCAGGTCGTCCAGGTCGCCGAGGACCAGCTGCAGGGCGCGGTGCGGTCCATCACCGGCGAGGAGCCGCAGCGGATTCCCGGCGCCGCCCCCCAGCAGGCCGTCCTCGGCATCACCAGCGGACTCGTCCTGATCGAGGGCGATCTGCACCCGGCCCTGGTCGTCGAGCCGACCGCCCCCATCGCCCGCCCCGGCACCACGGGCAACGGCGGGGACGACTTCCTTCCGCTCCTCATCGAGCAGGGCTTCGTCCCGATCTCCGACGTCAACCAGGTGCCGGGACAGCTGACGGGCTGGTCCGTCCTGCTCGCCATGGGCCAGCTGCACGCCGTGCTCCAGCCCGGCACCGGCGGCGGCAGCCCGGTCGCCTGGTGGCAGGCGCACCAGCCGCTCCAGGTGACGGAGGGCTGGCGTACGGCGGCCAACAAGTCGCACACGGTCCTGGTCTTCGCCGCGCCGGTCGGCTCCATCGGCCAGCAGCCGCGCGAGGACCTGCTCCGCGACGCGCTGGAGAAGGCCGCAGCGGGCGGGCGCCTGGTGGGAGCGGCGATGCCGCTCGCGGGCACCTGATCCAGCCGAGCGCACGACCGCGCCGGAGCGGACGCCATGACCGCGCCGGGGCTCACGACATGACCTGGGCCGGGCCCGCGCACACGACCGTGCGCGGGCCCGGCCCATGGCCGCCCCGCTGCCGAGCGCGCGACGACGCCGGGGGTGCATCAGAGCACCCCCGGCGCACGTATGCTCCGCTCCCCGGAAGAATGCAGCTGCGACCAGCCCGCATCCGACCGACCAGCGGGTCGTTTCACGTACGTGCACTCATACGACCCCCCGCGTCAGCCGTACCAGAGCCAGATCCCCTCGATGCGCCCCTCGCACGAGTCGATGGCGGCCCCCTCCTCCACGCCGATCTACGACGCGCTGTACTCCGAGTACCTGAGGTCGTTCAAGGCGTTGCCGGGCGATCGGAGCGGCGAGGAGGATCTCGGCTTCAAGGGCTTCGGCGGCGGGCTGCACAACAGCCGCGGCGGCACGCACACCGGGCACTCCAGCTCCGGAGGCTGGCAGCCGATCGGCCGGGTGCACCCCACGAGCCATCTGCCGGCCGCGCTGCCGCCAGGGCCTCGCAGGGGTATGTGAGTCCTCGCGGCGGATTACGCAGCGGACTTCGCCCGGATTTCGCGGCGGATACAGAACTGCCCCGGACCGTCGCCGGTCCGGGGCAGTTCCGCGTGGGCGCGCAGGCGCCCCGTCAGCTCACTTCTTGCGGCCGCGCTTCTCGCGCACCCGCACCGAGATGTGGATCGGGGTGCCCTCGAAGCCGAACTCCTCGCGCAGACGGCGCTCGACGAAGCGGCGGTAGCCGTGCTCCAGGAAGCCGGAGGCGAAGAGCACGAAGCGCGGGGGCTTGGTGCCCGCCTGCGTGCCGAAGAGGATGCGGGGCTGCTTGCCGCCGCGGATCGGGTGCGGGTGGGAGGCGACGATCTCGCCGAGGAAGGCGTTCAGCCTGCCGGTCGGGACGCGCGTCTCCCAGCCCTCCAGCGCCGTCTCGATCGCCGGGACCAGCTTCTCCATATGGCGGCCGGTGAGCGCCGAGACGTTCACCCGCGGCGCCCAGGCGACCTGCTGCATCTCGGTCTCGATCTCGCGCTCGAGGTAGTAGCGGCGCTCCTCGTCGAGGTCGTCCCACTTGTTGTAGGCGACGACGATCGCGCGGCCCGCCTCGACGGCCATCGTGATGATGCGCTGGTCCTGGACGCTGATGTTCTCGGACGCGTCGATCAGGATGACCGCGACCTCGGCCTTCTCGACGGCGGCGGCCGTGCGCAGCGAGGCGTAGTAGTCGGCGCCCTGCTGGAGGTGCACCCGCTTGCGGATGCCGGCGGTGTCGACGAACTTCCAGGTGATGCCGCCGAGCTCGATGAGCTCGTCGACCGGGTCGCGGGTGGTGCCGGCCATCTCGTTGACGACGACGCGCTCCTCGTTGGCCACCTTGTTGAGCAGCGAGGACTTGCCGACGTTCGGGCGGCCGATCAGGGCGATGCGGCGCGGTCCGCCGACGGCGTTGCCGAAGGTCTGGGCCGGGGCCTCGGGGAGCGCCTCCAGCACGGCGTCGAGCATGTCGCCGGTGCCGCGGCCGTGCAGCGAGGAGACGGGGTGCGGCTGGCCGAGGCCGAGCGACCACAGGGCGGTCGCGTCCGCCTCGCCGCTCGGGCCGTCGACCTTGTTGGCGCAGAGCACGACGGGCTTTCCGGCGCGGCGCAGCAGCTTGACGACGGCCTCGTCGGTGTCGGTGGCGCCGACGGTGGAGTCCACGACGAAGACGACCGCGTCGGCGGCCTCGATGGCGTACTCGGCCTGGGCGGCGACGGAGGCGTCGATGCCCAGCACGTCCTGCTCCCAGCCGCCGGTGTCGACGACCTTGAAGCGGCGGCCCGCCCACTCGGCCTCGTAGGTGACGCGGTCGCGGGTGACGCCCGGCTTGTCCTCGACGACGGCCTCGCGGCGGCCGATGATGCGGTTCACCAGGGTCGACTTGCCGACATTGGGGCGGCCGACGACGGCGAGGACGGGCAGCGGGCCGTGGCCGGCCTCGCCGATGGCGTGCTCGACGTCCTCGAGCTCGAAGCCCTCTTCCGCGGCGAGCTCCATGAACTCCGCGTACTCGGCGTCGCCAAGCGCTCCGTGCTCGTCGCCGGAGTGGATCTGGTCGTTCATGAAGTGCTTACCTCGTTCGTTGCATCATCGATGGACCGCGCCTGCGGCCCACTACTCAAGTCTTACCTAGCGCCCGGTGAGGCGCTTGGCGTTTTCCAGGTGGGCGGTGAGCCGGTCCTGGATGCGCACGGTGGCGTCGTCCAATGCCTTGCGGGTACGCCGGCCGCTGCCGTCGCCCGCCTCGAAGGCCTCGCCGAAGACGACGTCGACCCCGCTGCGCAGCGGAGGCAGCGCCTTTATCAACCGTCCGCGGCGCTCCGTGCTTCCCAGCACCGCCACGGGGACGATGGGCGCTCCGCTGCGTACGGCGAAGTACGCGAGGCCGGCGCGCAGCGACGCGAAGTCGCCCTGGCCCCGGGTGCCCTCGGGGAAGATCCCGAGGACGCCGCCGTCCTCCAGCACGCCCAGGGCGTTGGTGACGGCGGCGCGGTCGGCGGTCGTACGGTCCACCTTCAGCTGACCGATTCCCAGCAGGAACGGGTCGAGGGGGCCGATGAACGCCTCTTTCTTGATCAGGAAGTGCACGGGACGGGGAGCGGTGCCCATGAGCATCGGCCCGTCGATGTTGTGCGAGTGGTTCACGGCGAGGATGACGGGTCCGGTGGCCGGGACCCGCCAGGCGCCGAGCACCCGCGGTCTCCACAGCCCGTACATCAGGCCTATGCCGATCCGACGCCCGACCGCCGCGCCCTTCGCGGACGGCTTGGTCACCTCGCGGCCGCCCGCTTCTCCTCCACGAGGGTGACGACGCACTCGATGACCTGCTGCAGGGTCAGGTCGGTGGTGTCCACCTCGACCGCGTCGCCCGCCTTGGCGAGCGGGGAGGTCTTCCGGCTGGAGTCGGCCGCGTCCCGCTTGATCAGGGCTTCCTTGGTGGTCGCGACGTCCGCGCCCTTCAGCTCCCCGCTGCGGCGGGCGGCGCGGGCCTCCGGGGAGGCGGTCAGGAAGATCTTCAGGTCGGCGTCCGGCAGCACGGTGGTGCCGATGTCGCGGCCCTCGACGACGATGCCCTTCTCGGCGGAGGCGGCGATCGAGCGCTGCAGCTCGGTGATCAGCGTCCGCACCTCGGGGACCGCGCTGACCGCGCTGACCTTGGAGGTGACCTCCTGGGTGCGGATCGGGCCGGAGGCGTCCTCGCCGTCGACGGTGATGGCCGGCGCGGCCGGGTCGGTGCCGGAGACGATGGCGGGCTTGCCCGCGGCGAGGGCCACGGCGGCCGGGTCGTGCACGTCGACGCCGTTGCTGATCATCCACCAGGTGATCGCGCGGTACTGCGCGCCGGTGTCGAGGTAGCTCAGGCCCAGCGCCTGAGCGACCGCCTTGGAGGTGCTCGACTTGCCCGTTCCGGAGGGGCCATCGATGGCGACGATCACGGATTCCACGGTGTCGGACACCTTCCTGGTACGCGGGAGAGGGCAGGCGGGAGTGCCAGTGCGCTCCGCACAAGGTTACCGAGGATTCCCCCTGCCCCGGCACGGGCGCCGGACGAGGCCTCTCGGGACCGGTGTGCGAGGCGCGCATGCGGCTCGCAGGCGGGGCCCGGCAAGCCCCGCCCACCTGCCGAACGCGCCGGCACCAGGAGCGGCGCCGCCCCGGCCACGCCTACTGGCGGATCGACCAGCCGCGCTCCCGCAGCGACGCGCTGAGCACCGTCGCCGCCGCCGGCTCCACCATCAGCTGCACCAGACCCGCCTGCTGCCCGGTCGCATGCTCGATGCGCACGTCCTCGATGTTCACGCCCGCCCGCCCGGCGTCCGCGAAGATCCGGGCGAGCTCGCCCGGCTGGTCGCTGATGAGGACCGCCACGATCTCGTACGACGCCGGCGCCGCGCCGTGCTTGCCCGGGACCCGGACGCGGCCCGCGTTGCCCCGGCGCAGGACGTCCTCGATGCCCTCCGCGCCGCCCCGGCGCTTGGACTCGTCCGAGGACTGCAGCGCTCGCAGCGCCTGGACCGTCTCGTCCAGGTCGGCCGCGACGCCGGCCAGCACGTCCGCCACCGGGCCCGGGTTCGCGGAGAGGATCTCGACCCACATCCGGGGGTCGGAGGCCGCGATGCGGGTCACGTCGCGGATGCCCTGGCCGCAGAGCCGTACCGCCGTGTCGTCCGCCTCCTCCAGCCGCGCCGCGACCATCGAGGAGATCAGCTGCGGGGTGTGGGAGACGAGGGCGACCGCGCGGTCGTGGGCGTCGGCGTCCATGACGACGGGGACGGCCCGGCAGAGGGCCACCAGCTCGAGGGCGAGGTTGAGGACCTCGGTGTCGGTGTCGCGGGTGGGCGTGAGCACCCAGGGCCGGCCCTCGAAGAGGTCGGCGGTGGCCGCCAGCGGGCCCGAGCGCTCCTTGCCGGCCATCGGGTGGCTGCCGATGTAGGCGTCGAGGTCGAGGCCGAGCGCCTCCAGCTCGCGGCGGGGGCCGCCCTTGACGCTGGCCACGTCGAGGTAGCCGCGGGCCAGGCCCGCGGACATCGCGTCGGCGAGCGCGGCGGCGACGTGCGCGGGCGGCACGGCGATGATCACGAGGTCGACCCGGCCCTCGGGCGGCTCGTCCGTCCCGGCGCCGAGCGCGGACGCGGTGCGGGCGCGCTCCGGGTCGTGGTCGCGCAGATGCACGCCGACTCCGCGGCTCGCGAGGGCCAGCGCCGCCGAGGTGCCGATCAGGCCGGTTCCGATGACGAGGGCTGTTCTCACTGGGCGATGTCCTTGCGGAGGGCGGCCGCGGCGCCGAGGTAGACATGCGCGATCTCGGACTTGGGCAGATCGGACTCGACGTGCGCGAGTATCCGTACGACCCGCGGCATCGCCCCGGTGATGTCCAGCTCCTGCGCGCAGATCAGCGGTACGTCGACGATGCCGAGCTTGCGCGCGGCGGCCGCCGGGAAGTCGCTGTGCAGATCGGGCGTGGCCGTGAACCAGACGCTGATCAGATCGTCGGCGCCCAGTCCGTTCCGCTCCAGGATGGCGGTGAGCAGCTCGCCGACCTGCTCGTCCATGTGTCCGGCGTCGTCCCGTTCGAGCTGGACGGCTCCTCGGACCGCTCGTACCGCCACGTCGTCTCCTTAGCCTGTGCGGGTGCTGCGTTCAGCGTAGTCAGCCGCCCGTGCGCGCCGCCGCCCCGTCCGTCGCCGAGCGCGCCCAGCAGCGCGCCGAGGATGCTGCCCGCGCCGCCGGCGCCGCTCCCCTGGCCGGCGCCGCTGCCGCCGAGGAGGCTGCCCAGAAGACTGCCCAGATCGTTTCCCGCCATGATCATGCCTTTCGCAGAGGCTCTCACGAGGGTTCACAAAGGGGCTGAACATGGCTAATGTCACCTAAACCCCATGCCGCTGCCACCGGGCGAGCCTCCGCGCGCCCCCCTTGCGCTACAAATGGCGACATGCTTTTTCATGTCGTGCCGGTGGACGAATGGACCGCGGACCCCGAGCGTCCGTATGCCCCGGCCTCTCTGGCCACCGAGGGGTTCGTGCACTGCTCGCCCGACGAGCCCGCGGCGCTCGCCATCGCCGACGGCCTCTACCGGGACGCCCCTGACCTGCTGGTCCTGGTGATCGACGAGTCGGCCCTCGCCTGCGAGGTCCGCTGGGAGGGCTCGCGGGACATGCTCTTCCCGCATGTGTACGGAGCGATCGAGCGGTCCGCGGTGACCGGCGTGCTGGCGGTGCGGCGGGACGCGGACGGCCACGCGCGGGAGCTCCGCCCCTGGCTCTGACGGCTCAACTCTCCTGGACTCCGGGCGGCGGTAGCGGTTGCATGGAGGGCACATGCCCCGCTGCGGGGGAGGCCCGCCTGTGAAGCGCTCAGGACCACTGTTCACGCTGCTCGCAGGGCTGCTGCTGGCGGTCTTCATGCTGTCGCTGAACGCCACGACGGGGACGCGCGCGCTGGCTTCGTACGGCGACGAGACCGCGCCCCCCGCTCCCTCCCCCACGCCCGCCCGGTCGCCGTCCCCGGTCCCCTCGCCCACCGCATCGCCGACGCGGTCCGCGCTGCCCGACGCCGCCTACGCGGGCCGTACGGCCCGCGACACGGCCGCCGTCTCCGTCTCCGTACGGGACGGGAAGGCCGTCGCGTACTTCTGCGACGGCCGCACCCAGGAGTCCTGGCTGAAAGGCGATGTCGAGGACGACGGCAGCATGCGGCTGGCCGGGAAGCACGGCGCGAGGCTCGAAGGCGTCCAGAGCGCCGGGAAGGTCGAGGGCACGGTCGAGATCGACGACCGGACCTGGAAGTTCACCGCCGCCAAGGCGGTCAAGCCGTCCGGTCTGTACCGGGCGACCGCCGAGGTGCGCGGCGCGAAGGTCGACGGCGGCTGGATCGTCCTCCAGGACGGCCGCCAGGTCGGCGTCCTCACCCGCGAGGGGAAGCCCGCCGCGGCGCCCCGGATCGACCCCGGCTCCGGCGCCGTCACGGTGGACGGCGTCCGGCTCACCGCCCGCCCCGTCGTCCCCGGAGGCGCGTCATGAGCTTCGGCCCTGTGGACCCCCGCTCCCGCCCCGTGGACCCCGACGCGCGCACCGCCTCGTTCCCGAGCCCGAGCGACCCCGGCGGGCACGCGCGTCCGAGCGCCGCGCGCTTCCTCGTGCCCGCGCTGGTCGCCGCGGCGGTCGCGGTCGGCCTCGGGGCGTACGGCACGGTGCACGACCCGGCGGGCACGGCCTTCAACCTGGCCGGCTTCAGCAGCACGGGCGCCGTCAAGTCCTGGCTGGCGAGCGCCGCTCTGCTGTTCGCCGTCGTCCAGCTCGTCTCGGCGCTGGCGATGTACGGACGGCTGCCGGGCGTCGGCGCCGCGTCCTGGACCCCCGCGGTGCACCGCTGGTCGGGCCGGATCGCGTTCCTGCTGGCCGTGCCGGTCGCGGTGCACTGCCTGTACGGACTGGGCTATCAGACGTACGACACGCGCGTGATGTGGCACTCGCTGCTCGGTTGCTTCTTCTTCGGCGCTTTCAGCGCCAAGATGCTCCTGCTGCGAACGGAACGGCTGCCGGCCTGGCTGCTGCCGCTCGTCGGCGGAGTCGTCTTCACCGCGCTCACGGTCGTCTGGCTGACCTCGGCGCTCTGGTTTTTCCGCACGGTGGGGGTCACAACGTAGGGAGACAGCCATGGACACGCGGCGACGGACAGTGCTTGCGGCGGGAGCGGCAGGCGCGGCCGCCCTGGCGGTCGGCTGCGGCCAGTACGGAGACGAGGGCGGCGGCACGACGACGTCCGAGCCGCCGGCCTCGCCCACGCCCGACGGCACTCAGGCGCCGAGCGGCGACGCGACCACGGGCGCTGCGCCCGCCGGCCGACAGCTGGCCACGACCTCGGAGATCCCCGTCGGCGGCGGAAAGGTCTTCGCCGACGAGAAGACGGTGGTGGTCCAGCCGACGTCGGGCGACTTCAAGGCCTACTCCTCCGTCTGCACCCACCAGGGCTGCAATGTCACGACGGTGGCGGACGGCACCATCGACTGTCCGTGCCACGGCAGCAAGTTCAAGGTCGCGGACGGCTCGGTCGCCGAGGGCCCGGCCACCAGGCCGCTGCCGTCCCGGCAGATCTCCGTCGACGGAAATGCGATCCTGCTGGCCTGACCGCTCCCGTAGCCTGACCGGCATGACCCCGCATGACCTGGTGCGCGAGCACACGATCTACTCCTGTGTGATGGGCTCGCGCGCGTTCGGACTGGCCACGGAGGACAGCGACACCGACCGGCGAGGCGTCTTCGTCGCCCCGTCGCCGCTCTTCTGGCGCTTCGACAAGCCGCCGACGCACGTGGAGGGACCGGCCGACGAGCAGTTCTCCTGGGAGCTGGAGCGCTTCCTCGGACTCGCGCTGCGCGCCAATCCGAACGTCCTCGAGTGCCTGCACTCCCCTCTCGTCGAGCACGTCGACGACACGGGGCGCGAACTGCTCTCGCTGCGGGACGCGTTCCTGTCCCGCGAGGCCCATGGGACGTTCGTGCGCTACGCGGCCGGCCAGCGCAAGAAGCTCGATGCGGACGTCCGCCAGCACGGCGCCCCGCGCTGGAAGCACGCGATGCATCTGCTGCGGCTCCTGGCGAGCTGCCGCGATCTGCTGCGCACGGGCGAGCTGACGCTGGACGTCGGCACGGACCGCGACCGCCTCCTGGAGGTCAGGCGCGGCGAGGTGCCGTGGCCGCGCGTGGAGGCCTGGATGGCCCGCCTGGCGGCGGAGGCCGACGAGGCGACGGACCGCTCCCCGCTCCCGGCCGAGCCGGACAGGGCGCGGATCGAGGACTTCCTGGCCCGCACGCGCCGGTCGTCGGCGCTCGAGGCCGCGGCGCTCACGTCCTGAAGACCTGAGCACGGTCCTGGGTGTGGAGGCCCGAGCGCACGGGCCTGGGCACACAGGCTTTTCGCGACTTCCCCTCGCGCCCTTGCGCCTCCGCCCCCGCCCCTCGCCCCCGTCCGCCGTCAGCGGTCCAGCCGGACCCGGACCACGAGGTCGCTCAGCGCCCCGTAGACCGTGGGCTCGTCCGGCAGCCGCGAGGCCGTGCGCGCCTCGTCCAGGACGGCGTGCAGCGCGTCGACCTCGGCTCGTACGGCCTCCAGATCCACCCCGGCGGCCCCGTGCTCGGCCTCCGCCTTGGCGGCTATCAGCCCGGGCAGCCGGCCGGGGGCGTCGACCTCCTCCAGCAGCGTGGGCAGATGCGCCTGCACCTCGCCGCTGCGCATCAGATGGATGCCGGTGAGCAGCGCGCGGAAGGTGTAGAGCAGCGGCTTCAGCTCGCCGGTCTTCTCGAAGAGCCGCCACTGGGTGTTCGCGAACCCCCGGTAGTGGTGGGCGTGGTGGCTGGTCAGCACGCCGGGCGCGAGGTCGATCAGCTCCCGGTGCGCCTCGGAGGTGTGCACGACCAGCGGCGAGAGCAGCTGCTCCAGCACGTAGCCGTTGCGCCGCAGCATCAGCCGGGCGAACTTCCGTACGTCGTGTGTGACCAGATCCATCTCCACGCCGTCCCGGTCCCACATCCGCGACCGGGTCTCGTCCGGCTCGCGCATGCCCAGCAGCTCCTCGACGGACAGCAGGTGGACCCCGCGCAGGTCCACGTCCGAGTCGCGGGAGGGGAAGCCGTACAGATGCGCCCCGGAGACGGTGGCGAAGAGCAGCGGGTCGGGCTCGGCGACGACGACGGCGCCCAGGTTCATGTCCAGCGGATCAGTCATGGATCAAGAGTCCCAGAGCGCCGCCAAGGACATCAGGTCGCTGCGGTACTCGATCCGCTCCGCCCACTCCTTCGGCCAGGCGCCGGCGCCCAGGTGGGCGCCCGCGAACGCGCCCGCGAGGCAGGCGATCGAGTCGGAGTCGCCCTGGGTGCAGGCCGCGCGGCGCAGGGCCGTGACGGGGGCGTCGGGGAACATCAGGAAGCACAGCAGTCCGGTGGCGAGCGCCTCTTCGGCGATCCAGCCGTCTCCGGTGGCCAGGCACGGGTCGAGCTCCGGCTGCGGGTCGCGCAGCGCGGTGGCGAGCCGTTCCAGGACCTGGAGGCACTCGTCCCAGCCGCGGGCGATGAAGGCCTCGGGCGTCGGGTCGTGGGAGTAGGTCCACAGGTTGCCGAGCCACTGGTGGTAGTAGCGGCTGCGCTGCTCGTACGCGTACGAGCGCAGCTGGCCCACCAGTCCCATCGGCTCCGCGCCCTGGGTGAGCAGGTACACCGCGCGCGCCGTCAGGTCGCTGGCGGCCAGCGCCGTCGGGTGGCCGTGGGTGAGCGCGGACTGCAGCTGCGCCGCGCCCGCCCGCTGCTCCTCGCTCAGCCCGGGCACGAGGCCCACCGGCGCGACCCGCATGTTCGCGCCGCAGCCCTTGGAGCCGATCTGGCTGGCCTCCTGCCAGGGCCGGTCGCCGTCGAGCTGCCGGCAGGCGGTCAGACAGGTGCGGCCGGGCGCGCGGTTGTTCTCCGGCGAGTGGTACCAGTCGACGAACTCCGCGCGCAGGGGCCCGGTCAGCCGGGGCGCGATGAGCAGTCCGCGGTCCATGGCGGCGCGGATGCCGCGGCCGACGGCGAGCGTCATCTGGGTGTCGTCGGTGACGATCGCGGGCGTCGGCAGCTCCATGGCGCGCCAGGGCCCGCACTTGGCGAGGATCGAGGGCACGTCGTTGAACTCGGTCGGGAAGCCCAGCGCGTCCCCGAGGGCCAGTCCGATCAGCGAGCCGGTGGCCGCCTGCTTGGTCAGCGTCCTCGGGGTGTTGAAGGTGGTCATGACTGCCGTCCTTCCGGTCGCAGGAGTGGTGGGTGCAGGGCCGACGCGGCGCCTGCCCGGTAGAGCGCGGCCGGTTTCCCGCGGCCGCCGGTGCGGCGCGGAGGTCCCTCGACGGCCTCGACGAAGCCGGTGCTGGCGAGGACCTTGCGCCGGAAGTTGGGCCGGTCGAGCTCGACGCCCCAGACCGTCTCGTACACCTGCTGGAGCTCGCCGAGGGTGAACTCCGGCGGGCAGAAGCTCGTGGCGAGGCAGGTGTACTCGAGCTTCGCGCCGACCCGTTCATGGGCGTCGGCGAGGATCTGCTCGTGGTCGAAGGCGAGCGAGGCGGGCGAGGCGAGCTGCGGGTCTCGCCGGTCGACCCGGGCGGGAGGGGCGGGAGGGGCCGTCCTGCGCAGCGGCGCCCAGCGCGCGTGCGCCGCGTCGCCGCCGCCGCGCGGCTCCGGCAGGTCGGGCAGGAGCGCGGTGTACGCGACGGACACGACCCGCATCCTCGGATCGCGGTCCGGGTCGCTATAGGTGCGCAGTTGCTCGAGATGCAGATCGGCGACGGTCTTTCGGGACAGGCCGGTCTCCTCGGCCAGCTCGCGGCGGGCGGCCTGCTCGGCGGACTCCCTGGGCTGCACGAATCCGCCGGGCAGCGCCCAGGCGCCTCTATAGGGCTCTTCTCCGCGCTCGATCAGCAGCACCTGGAGCACGCCCTCGCGGACGGTGAAGACCGCCAGGTCGACGGTGACGGCGAAGGGCGGGAAGGCATGGGGGTCGTAGTCCTGCATCAGCGGCGCTCCGGGAGGGGGTCGGCGAAGTCCCAGCCCTCGTCGACGAGTGCGTCCACGGCGGCGACGGCCGCGGCCAGCCGCTGCTCGTGGGGACCGGTGAGCTTGACGAACCGCCGCCCGGTGCGGGCCAGCTCCTGTTCGAAGCGGCCCGTCATCCAGGGGCGCAGATGCTCCCCGTCGCGCAGTCCGTCGTCCTCGAACGGCACGCCCTCGTGGTCGGTGAGCAGCCATAGATGCTGCCGTCCGCGGGCGGCGATCCGTGCCACCTCGTCGTGGGCGCCGCCGAGGTAGCGCTCGTGCCACACGGTCGTGGCGAAGGCGTCGGTGTCGCAGAACAGCACGGGCGAGCCGGCCCTGGCGGCCTCCTCCTCCAGCTCCGCCTGCCGCCGGGCGATGTGCGGGAACTCCTCGGAGGCGAAGGCGACCTCGTCCCAGCCGGCGCCCGGCCGCTCCGCCCGCAGCCGCGCCAGCTTCGCCTCGCTGAACTCCCGCCCGTACTCCCCGACGTAGCGGGTCTGCGTCCAGACGCCGCCGCGGCGCCGGTAGTGCTCCGCGAGCGCCCAGGACAGCGTCGTCGTCCCGGTGGACTCGGCCCCGAGGACGACGACCCGCCGGGCCAGCGCGGCCCGCACGGGCGGCTCCAGGAAGTCCCAGCAGCCGACGGGGTCCTTGCGCACGGCCGTCCCGGAGACGGGGAAGACGGTGCGGTCCACGTCGACGCAGACGGCCTCCGCCCCGAAGCGGCGGCCGAGCTCTGCTCCGTACGTCTCCGAGGTGAACACCGCGTCCACCGGCTCGGGCACGGCGGCCCGGAAGACGGCCATATGGGCCGCCCAGACGTCCGGGTCGGCCAGATCGACGGGGATGTCGTCGACGGCGCCCACGACATGTGCCCCCGGGTGGACCTCCCGCATCCAGGCCACCCGCTCGGCGAGCGGCACCGACTCCACGGAGGAGGCGCAGACCAGGACGGTCAGCCGCTCGCAGCGGTCGGCGGCGGTGCGGACGAGATGGTGGTGGCCCGCGTGCGGCGGATAGAACTTCCCGAGGACCAGGCCGTGCTCATAGCGCGTCATGCGGGCGCCCCCGCGGGCTCGGGGCGCGGCGCCGGGGCCAGGTCGCGCGACCAGCTGCGCAGGCCGAGGACGCACAGCGTCAGGAAGCCGATGTAGAGCAGGGAGGTGAGGTACAGCTCCTTGTACGCGTAGAGCGGGACGTACACGACGTCGGCCGCGATCCACAGCCACCAGGACTCGATGCGCTTGCGGCACTGCCCATAGGTCGCCGTCAGCGAGAGGGCGGTGGTGAGCGCGTCCCAGAAGGGGACGGTCGAGTCGGTGGCGCGGTCCAGCAGGAGCGTCAGAGCGAGGGTCCCCACCGCCCCCGCCGCGGCCAGCCAGGTCCACTCGGTGCGCGTCGTGCGCCGCACCGGGAGGGAGTCGGAGCCTGGTCCACCCCCGTGGGTCCAGGTCCACCAGCCGTACGCGGCGAGGGCGATGAAGACGATCTGCAGGCCGGCGTCGGCGTACAGACCGGCTTGGGTGAAGAGCAGGATGAAGAACAGGTTGTTGGCGATGCCGATCGGCCAGTTGGCGAGGTGCTGTCGGGCGACGAGCCAGACGCAGAGCGCGCCGCTGCCGAAGCCGAGGAACTCGGTCCAGCTCACCGGGGTGCCGAGAACGGTGAACAGCGGCTGCTGCAACGGTTCGACGATGTCCGCGAGACTCACGCCCGCCTCCTTAATGGTCATGTTGACTATAAAGGCTGGAGGGTCGCCGCCACAAGACGCGAGAAGCCCGCGGCATGGAGCCGCGGGCTTCTGGACGGTGGTGCGGGGTCGGCGCGTGGTGCGGTGGGCGAATCGTGCCGTCGGGCCGCTGAGTCGTGCGGTCGTCGAGCGGTCGCCGTGCCGGCTACAGCGGGCCGATTACCGCCTGCCTGCTACAGACCGACTTCCTTCATCAGCATGCCGACCTCGGTGTTGGTGAGGCGGCGCAGCCAGCCGGACTTCTGGTCGCCGAGCGGGATCGGCCCGAAGGAGGTCCGTACGAGCTTGTCGACCGGGAAGCCCGCCTCGGCGAGCATGCGACGGACGATGTGCTTGCGGCCCTCGTGCAGGGAGACCTCGACGAGGTAGTTCTTGCCGGTGTTCTCGACGACCCGGAAGTGGTCCGCGCGGGCGTAGCCGTCGTCCAGCGGGATGCCCTCCTTGAGCCGCTTGCCCAGCTCGCGCGGGAGCGGGCCCTGGATCGCGGCGAGGTAGGTCTTGCGCACGCCGTACTTGGGGTGGGTCAGCCGGTGGGCCAGCTCGCCGTGGTTGGTGAGCAGGATGATGCCCTCGGTCTCGGTGTCGAGCCGGCCGACGTGGAAGAGACGGGTCTCCCGGTTGGTGACGTAGTCGCCGAGGCACTGGCGGCCGTCCGGGTCCTCCATGGTGGAGACGACGCCGGCGGGCTTGTTCAGCGCGAAGAAGAGATACGACTGCGTGGCGACGGTCAGGCCGTCGACCTTGATCTCGTCCTTCTCCGGGTCGACCCGCAGACCCTGCTCGACGACGATCTTGCCGTTGACCTCGACGCGCGCCTGCTCGATCAGCTCCTCGCAGGAGCGACGCGAGCCCATGCCGGCGCGGGCGAGCACCTTCTGCAGCCGCTCGCCCTCCTGCTCCGCCCCCGGGAACGTCTTGGGGGTCTTGACCTGCGGCTTGTCCGCGTACCGCTCGCGGTTGCGCTCCTCGGTACGGGCCTCGTACTCGCGGGAGCGGGCCGGGGTCGTGCGCCCGCCGCCGCGCTGGGGGGACTGCCGGGGGCCGCCCTTCGCCCCGCCGCGGGCGGCGGAGGAGCGTCCCTTCCTGGGCGCCTGCGCCTCGGAGGGGCTGCCCACGTCGTAGCGCCGCTCCTCGGGGCGGGGCTTGCCCGCGCGCTTGGGCTGGTCGTCGCGGCCGCCGCCGCCCCGGTAGTCGCCGCGCCCGCCGCCGCCGGCGCCGGCGCGACCGCCGCTGCCGGAGCGGCCACCGCTGCTGCCGCGGCCGCCGCTGTTGCCACCACGGCTCCCGCCGTTGTTTCCGCTGCTGTTCCTGCCGCTGCTGCTTCGCATCAAATTTCCGTCTTGTCGTCTGCGTCCTCGGAATCCGGTGCATCCGGATCGAACGACGGGACCCCTTCCTGGGTCTCGGCCTCAATCGCCTCCGCCTCGGGGAGGAAGGGAGCGAGCTCCGGGAGCTCGTCCAGGCCGCGCAGGCCCATCCGCTCCAGAAAGTAGTTCGTCGTCCTGTACAGGATCGCACCTGTTTCAGGTTCCGCGCCCGCCTCCTCGACCAGACCCCGCTGGAGAAGGGTGCGCATGACACCGTCGCAGTTCACTCCGCGCACGGCCGAGACGCGAGAACGGCTGACCGGCTGGCGGTACGCGACGACGGCGAGGGTCTCCAGAGCGGCCTGGGTGAGCCGGGCCTGCTGCCCGTCCAGGACGAAGCGCTCGACGGCCTCGGCGTGCTCGGGGCGGGTGTAGAACCGCCAGCCGCCGGCGACGAGCCGCAGCTCGAAGCCGCGCCCCTGCACGGTGTACTCGTCGGCCAGCTCGCGCAGCGCGTCCGCGACGGCCCTGGCGGGCTGCTCCAGGACCTTGGCGAGGTGCTCCTCGGTGGCCGGCTCGTCGACGACCATCAAAACGGCCTCCAGGGCGGGCTTGAGGTCGCTCACGCCTTCTCCTCGGTGCTCTCGGGTACTCGATCGAACTCGTCGGTGACGTGCGCGGCGGACTCGCCGCCCGCCCAGGTGACGGTGAGCTCGCCCAGGGCGTCGTCCTGGTCCAGGACGACGGCCTTGTCGCGGTAGAGCTCCAGCAGGGCGAGGAACCGGGCGACCACGGTGAGGGTGTCGTCGAGGCCCTCGGTCAGCTCGCCGAAGGTGACCCTCCCGCGCGCCCGCAGCATTCCCACGACCACCTCGGCCTGCTCGCGGACGCTGACGAGGGGGGCGTGGATGTGGTCGACGTACACCTGGGGCTTGGCCCTGGGCTGCATGGCCTTGACCGCGAGCTTGGCGAACCCCTCGGCCCCGATGCTGATGACGACCTCGGGCAGCAGCTCCGCGTGGTGCGCCTCGAGGCCGACCGTGCGGGGGTACCGCCTGCCCTCGCTCTCCCAGCGCCGGCTGAAGATCTCGGCGATCTGCTTGTACGCGCGGTACTGGAGCAGCCGAGCGAAGAGCAGGTCGCGCGCCTCGAGAAGGGCGAGGTCGGCCTCGTCCTCCACCTCGGCGGAGGGCAGCAGCCGGGCCGCCTTGAGGTCGAGGAGGGTGGCGGCGACGACCAGGAACTCGGTGGTCTGGTCGAGGTCCCAGTCGGGGCCCATGGCGCGGATGTGGGCCATGAACTCGTCGGTGACCTTGGACAGTGCGACCTCGGTCACATCGAGCTTGTGCTTGGCGATGAGCTGGAGGAGGAGGTCGAAGGGCCCTTCGAAGTTGGCGAGCCGCACGGTGAACCGCCCGTCGCCGACCTCGCCGCGCTCACTCGCGGGAGCGGCCTCGGGAGCGGGAGCGGGCTCGGGTGCTGTCCCGGGGGCGGGAGCCGCCTCGGGCGCCGTCTCGGGCTCCGCCACAGCCTCGGGGAGGACCGCCACGGCCTCCGGCAGGACCGTCACGGCCTCGGGAGCCGCCTCAGGCGCGCGCTCCGCCACCGCTGACGCCACCGGCCCGGCGGAGGCCGCCGGTGGCTCTGGGAGGACCTCAGGGGCCGCCTCAGGGGCCTCTATGGACGCGGCCCCCTCCCCGTCCGCCGTCGCAGGCGGCGGGACCTCGGGGGCGGGGAGGCGCGGGGAGAGCTCGCCCGCCGCGCCCCTGCCGCCCGTGCCTGGGCCGCGGCCCAGGAGGCGGCGGGGCGTGGTGGGGTCGTCCGTCGGGGGCATCGCGGTCCAGGAGGGAGAGCAGAGCAGGCAGGGGGCAGCGCGCAGGCTACCGTCAGCGCCCGCGCAGACGTCGTACGAGGATGCTCGCGTCGCCGCGCTGCTCCAGGTCCGCCAGCACCACCGCCACCGCCTCGCGGACGATCCGTCCGCGGTCGACGGCCAGGCCGTGCTCCCCGCGCAGCACCAGCCGCGCGTGCTCGAGGTCCATCAGCTCCTCGGCCGAGACATAGACCGTGATCTTCTCGTCGTGCCGCTCGCGGCCGCTGGGGCGGCGGTTGGCGCCGCGCCCGCGGCGCCGCGTCGGCGCGGCCGACGCAGGCGAAGCGGCCGCAGCGGCTTCCTGAGGCCGTCGCCCTTTCGCCTGCGAGGCGGTCTCCGCCGCCTCCGACCCACGGGCCCGCCCTTCGGCGGAGGAGGAGTCCGCGTCCGGCGAGGAGTGCTCCTCGGCGGCGGGGGACGAGGAGTCCGGCCCCTCAGCCGCCGCGTCGCTCTCCGCCGCCTGCGCCGGCACCCGCGGCTCGCCGTTGCTCTGCCGCCTCGGGGAGGACGGCTGCAGCGCCATCCCCCCGGTCGTACGGAACAGCTCGTCGGCCCCGGGCAGACTCACTCGGCGTGACACCGGGCGAGCACCTCCCTGGCGAGCTGGCGATAGGCGGCGGCGCCGACCGAGTTCGATGCGTACGTCGTGATCGGCTCGCCGGCCACCGTCGTCTCCGGGAACCGGACGGTCCGCCCGATCACCGTGTGGTAGACGTGGTCGTCGAACGCCTCGACCACGCGCGCCAGCACCTCGCGGCTGTGCACCGTGCGCGAGTCGTACATCGTGGCGAGGATGCCGTCGAGCTCCAGGTCGGGGTTGAGCCGCTCCTGGACCTTCTCGATGGTCTCCGTCAGCAGGGCGACGCCGCGCAGCGCGAAGAACTCGCACTCCAGCGGCACTATCACCTTGTGCGCGGCGGTCAGCGCGTTCACCGTGAGCAGGCCCAGCGACGGCTGACAGTCGATCACGATGTAGTCGTAGTCGGCCAGCAGGGGCTTCAGGGCCCGCTGCAGCGTGGACTCGCGCGCGACCTCGCTCACCAACTGCACTTCGGCGGCCGAGAGGTCGATATTGCTCGGCAGCAGGTCCATGTTGGGCACGGCGGTCTTGAGCAGCACCTCGTCCGCCGACATGCCCCGCTCCATGAGCAGGTTGTAGACGGTGAGGTCCAGCTCCATCGGGTTGACGCCGAGGCCGACCGACAGGGCTCCCTGCGGGTCGAAGTCGACGAGCAGCACGCGCCGTCCGTACTCCGCGAGCGCGGCGCCCAGGTTGATGGTCGACGTCGTCTTGCCGACGCCGCCCTTCTGGTTGCACATCGCGATGATCTTCGCGGGTCCGTGATCGGTCAGCGGGCCCGGGATCGGGAAGTACGGCAGCGGGCGCCCCGTCGGGCCGATGCGCTCGCGGCGCTGACGGGCCGCGTCGGGCGCGAGGGTGGCCGCGTACTCGGGATCCGGCTCGTACTCGGCGTCAGGGTCGTAGAAGTGCCCTTCGGGGACTTCCTCGTAGGCGGCGAAGTGGGTGGACTCTCGGCCACTCTCGTTGCCGGCCATGGCGTTCACGTGTTGGCCGTCCATCATCTTCATCGTGTGGGCTGTCGTCATGTGCGTCGTGTGCTGTTGTGTCGCGAAGGATCGGACAGCGACGGAGCCGACAGCCTCAAGCCCGGGCTGCGCTGCTGACGGGAACCCGCCCCTCGCAGGCATTCCTGGTTGACCACCCCCGGGAGTAAATGTCGACTCATTCACAAGTCGTCTTACCTCCTTGGACGTGACCAGGAAACTTATCGATAGGTCAGCGTGGCACCATGCCGACGGTTGGCGACTCTATGGCGTGTCACCGGTCCGCAGCAACACAATCCACCGGACCCGGCCCGATGTGTCGGCAACCGAACACCCCTCTGTCAAGGGTGCACAGGGGTCTTGGCGTGACCTTGCCCGCATGTTTCATGCGTGTGCGAATAGGTTAAAGGGTTACGTTCGAGGCGAGTTGAGCGAGCCACGCAAAGCGGTCGCATACGCGTCCGGCCGGACCTTGCTCGGCAAGGTCCGGC
>NZ_JBFAYB010000035.1:0-73460 GCF_040681075.1 Streptomyces sp. NPDC051907
GAAGTCGACGTCGGAGGTGAACTTCTTCAGCACCTCCGCTCCCGCGCCGTCGCGGGTGAGGACCAGCTGGAGGTCGCCCGACCAGTCGCGCAGCAAGCCCGGCAGGGCGACCGTGAGCCCTCCCGCCAGGAGCGCTGCCGCGGTCACCGTGCGGACTGTGGTGGCGAATACGCGTCGGGTCATGACGTTGTCTCCTCGGCGACGAGCAGCGAACGCTGCGGCGGCGGTGCGTGCGAAGCGGCGCCGAGCGAAGGCCCTTGGCGCCGCAGACACAGACAACCAGCCCGAGGGCGTCGCGCTGTCCTGACATCTGTCAGGAGCACCCGGACGGGGGTCCCGTCGGCGGCGCCGTCACGTGCCCGCGGCGGCCGCCTCACGGCACAGCGAGCACCGGTCGGTGCCGTCCCACCCGCCCCATCCGAAGGCTGCCGGCGACAGGGCCCGTCCCTCGAGTTCCGCGCGTACCGCCACCCGGTACGTCCACACCGCGCCGATGTAGGGGTGGTAGGCGTCGTGGAAGGCGGCCGAGTCCGGCGAGGCCCCCGCGGCGACGGCCCGCTGGAGGGAGCGGAGTCGCTCGAACATCGCCTGCCCGGCGCCGGCCACGTCGTCCGCCGCGTCGATGAACAGCCGCTCCCGCGCTTCGTAGACGCCGGCGTCGCTCAGCGCCGCGCGGGCGGCCGCGTCCAGGTCGGGCTCGGCGCCCGGGTCCTGGGCGATCTGGCGCAGCCGTGCGTGGCACACTCCGGCGGCGGCGATGAACTCGATGTACACCGCGCGTCTACGGGCCCCCACGCCCCGGTCGTCCTCGTGGCGATGGCGCAGATAGTCGGCGAGCACGGTGCCGGAGATGGCGATCGAGCCGCCGCTGACGGTCGCGATGAGCGTGCCCCAGTCCACGTCTGCCCCCGCAGTGATCCCGGCGTCGGAGTCTGAAATCTACGCGGGGCGCACGGCGAAGAACAGAGGCGGGCGATCAACCTCTCGCGCACCAACGGGGGTTCTCAGCAAGGGTCCTGTCGAAGGCTCAACCCGTGACCCTGGCGGCGAACGCGTCCAGGTTGGCCGTGGCGCGGGCGATGCGCTCGTCCAGGGTGAGGGACTCCTCGTAGCGCCCGGCGCGCAGCTTCGGCTGGCGCTTGTCGCGCACGTACAGCGAGCAGGCGAGGTCCGCGCAGACGTAGACGCCGACGGTGTTGCCCTCCCGGCCGCGCGCTCCCGCCAGCGGCGCCGCGAGCAGGGTGACTCCGGAAGAGGCGTGTGCCGTCAGGCAGATCTGGCACATGCTGGACTTGACGGCGCTGGTGCGGCTCGCGCCCGGCACCCGCAGGGTGATGCCCAGGGGGCCGTCGGGACGCGGCGTCACAAGGTGGGCCCGCAGCGGCGCGCCGGGGTCCACCCAGCCGAGGAAGTCGAGGTCTTCCCAGGGCAGTTCGGCGAAGTCGAGCGGCAGCTTGAGCCGCGCTGCCTCGCCCTTGGTGCAGTTCACGAAGGACGAGCGGATCTGCTTCTCGGTCAGTGGCTCCACGGCCGAGACCCTATGTACGCCATGGGCGGCGCCGCATCCGAATATCCCGCGGGGGCGGCCCTGACGTGCGGTGTCACGCCGGCCAGTCGCCTCGGTCCGCCAGGGAGAGCACCAGCGCGGCGATGTTCCAGGCGTCGTCCTCGCCGCTGTGGTGGCGGCCCTCCAGCGGGAGGCCGGCGATCTTGAGAGCCTGGGCCATGCCGGGGCGCCTGCGCAGGGCGTGGGCGTCGGTGAAGGCGGCCTTGGCGTTGGTGTGCCGGCGGCCGAAGGGGTACGCGACGCCGGCCGCGCGGCACTGGCGGGTGAACTGGTTGCGGTCGTAGTCGCCCCAACTCGCCCATGGGCGCTGCCCGGCGCGGTGCTCGGCGGCCAGGATCCGGCAGGCTTCGGAGAACTCGACGCCCTTGTCCACCTCGGCTTGGGTGAGACCGGTCAGCTCGGTGCAGAAGGCGCTGACCTTGGACCGTGCGGGTCTGACGAGTATGCGGTGGCGGGCGACGCGCTTGCCCGCGTCCAGGTCGACGACGGCCAGTCCGATCTCGATGATCTCGTTGACCGATCCGGCCGGCGGCTGGCCTTCCCAGCAGGTCGCCTCGACGTCGACGACATTGAGCAGATTCTTGCGGTTCATGTCATTCATGTAGTTCATGCCGAGGAGAGTAGAGACCCGAACGGGCGCCGGTCACCTGATATTCCGTCTGCTCGGCGGGGTCGGCGCTGCTGAGCGGGACCAAGAGGGCTTCTGCCGCCGCGAGTCGGCCCACACTCGCGCCGGGCGAGGGGCCCCGGCCGGGCGAGGCCGGAAGCCCCGCGCCCTAGGACGTGCTTCCCGTCAGACGGTCACGGCGCGGGCTTCGCCTCGGGCGCGCCTGGGGCCTCGGGCGCGCCCGAGGCCTCGGCCGCCGCGCCCCGTGAGAAGTGGCGGGCGGTGGGCGCCAGGGCGGCGACGACCGGGGCGAGGAAGCAGACGAGCGCGCACGCGGTGAGGACGGCCTGTACGCCGAAGGCCTCGACGGCCGGGGCGATCAGTGCGAGGCCGAGCGGCGCCAGGCCGTAGGACAGCATGAAGTCCAGGGACGAGACGCGGGCCAGCTTGCCGGGGTCCACCTCGCGCTGGGTGGCGGTGAACCAGGGCACGTTGAACAGTTCGATGCCGACCCCGGCGATCGCGTACGCGGCGACGATCACGGCCGGGTGCACCGGAAAGACCAGGCTGAGCGGCGCGAAGCCGTACACCGCGAGGCCGGCGAGCGCGGTCCAGCCCTGGTTGCGCGGACGCCAGCGGGCCACGAGCAGCGCTCCGGCCAGGGCCCCTGCCGTGTAGGCGGTCATGGCGGCGGCGAGGACCGCCTCGGCGCCGTACCGGTCGCGGCTCACGAGCGGCAGGGCGACGCCGGTCGCGGAGTAGCCGGTGGATATCACGGCGGTCAGCGCTCCGAGGCCGGCCAGGAACCAGGGGTGGCGGCGGGCTTCGCGCAGCCCGTCGACGAACTCCGCGCGGAACGAGGCGCGTTGCGGCGCGGCAGCGGGGGCGCTCTTGGCGCCCGGGCCGGGCACGAGCGCGGCCGTCAGCCAGAGCAGGCCGATGCCGAGGAGCAGTACGCGGGTGTCGAGGAACACGGCGAGCAGGGCTGTCAGCGTCGGTCCGGCCAGGGTGGTGGCGCGTACCGCGAGGGTCATGGCGGCGTTGGCCTGCTGCCTGCGGTCGGCGTCGACGACTTCGGCGGCGAGCGCCTGGAACGCCGGGCGGCAGGCGCCCTGTCCCGCGCCGGCTATCGCGGCGGCGATCGCCATCAAGGTGAGCGAGCGCCCGAGGCCGTAGGCGAGGAGCGGGGCCGCGGTCGCGGCGGCCAGGCCCGACCACAGGACGACGCCCCGGCGGGAGTGCCGGTCGGCCAGGACGCCGCTGACGGGCACCGCGGCGAGGAAGCCCGCGGTGCGGGTCGCGAGGACGAGGCCGAGGCCGGCGGCGCTGAGGGACCGGTCGAGCACGGCGAGTCCGAGGACGAAGGGCAGGGCCCAGGTGGCCAGCCCCGACGCGGTGGTCCCCGTCCAGAGCCGCAGAAAGGCGGCGTCGAGCAGGACGGAGCGGGGCCGCTTGTCGGGCGGGCCGGTCTCGGACGGGGCCAGAGCAGGCGAAGTCGCCATGGTTCTCCTTGAGTTGAGCGCGGGGGGAGGTCTGCCGTCCGGAGCGGCGGCGACCCCGGGGGTACCTTACTGAAAACGATTATCGTTATAGTAGCGCTCGAGTCGCTCGCTTCTCGCGGCGCCCACCCCTGCTCTCGGAGGATCCATGCGTCATCCCGCCCGCCTCGGTCTAGGCCTCGCGCTCCCCCTGGCCCTCGCGTTGACGGCCACCGCCTGCGCCGGCTCCGCATCGACGGACCGGCCCGACAAGGCCGCCGCTCAGTCGACGGTCGTCAGCTGCGGGCGGACGCTGTCCTTCGACCGACCTCCCGAGCGCGCCGTCGCCCTGGACCAGTCGTCCACGGAGGTCCTGCTGGAGCTCGGCCTCGAAGACCGCATGGCGGGCACGTCCAACCTCAAGACGAAGATCGCCCCGGAGTACGCGGACGCCTACGCGAAGGTGCCGGTCCTCGCCCCGAAGATCCTCACCGGCGAGCAGCTGCGGGCCGCCGCCCCCGACGTCGCCGTCGCCGGCTTCACCGACTACTTCACCAAGGACCAGGTCGGCACCCGCGAGGAGCTGGCCGGGCTCGGTCTGCCGTCGTATGTGAGCGCGGTCGACTGCCCCAAGGAGAGCGCGGGCCGCGCCGCAGGACCCTTCGACCGGCTCTTCTCGGACTACGAGAACCTCGGCGAGGTCTTCGGCGTGCCGGACCGCGCCAAGAAGCTCGTCGGCGAGCAGCGGGCCGCCCTCAAGCGGGCGGCGAAGGTCGCGGACCGGGTCGAGTCGGAGCCGACCGTCGTCTGGGTCTACTCGGTCTACGGCGACGCTCCGTACGTCGCCGGCAAGAGCGCGATGCCCAGCGAGATGAGCCGCGTCGTGGGCGCGAAGAACGCCTTCGACGACGTCGACGAGGACTGGCCTGCGGTCTCCTGGGAGGAAGTGGCCAAGCGGAACCCGGACTTCATCGTGGTCGGCGATCTGTCCGAGCGCGGCAAGCCCGGCGACAGCGCGGCCGACAAGCTCCGGGCCATCAAGGCGAATCCGGTGATGTCCCAGCTCGACGCGGTCGTCGACGGGCGCTTCGTCGAGATCCCCGGGACCGAGATGGACCCCTCGGTGCGCACGGTGAGCGCCCTGCCGCGGCTCACGGACGCCATGAAGAAGCTCGGCTATGTCCGCTAGCGCGACCGCCGCGGCCGGCCCGGGCGCCTCGGCCGGCCGGGCGGCTGGGCGGGCGGCTGGGCGGGCGGGCCTGTTCGTCGTCGCCGTCGCCGTGCTCGTCGCCTCGGCCGCCGTGTCCGTACGCATCGGAACGACCGATGTGTCCTACCCCGACATCGCCCGCAGCGTGGGGTTCCATCTCGGGCTGGACGTCCAGCCGTTGCCCCGGCTCCTCGACTCGCTGATCTGGGATCTCCGGGCGCCGCGCGTCCTGATGGCGGCGCTCGTCGGCGCGTCGCTCGCCGTGTGCGGGGCGGTGCTCCAGGCGCTCACGCGCAACCCCCTCGCCGACCCCTACCTCCTCGGGATCTCCTCGGGGGCCTCGACCGGCGCCGTCGCGGTGGCCGTCCTCGGCCTCGGCGCCGGGTCGCTGGGGGTGACGGGCGGCGCGTTCGCGGGCGCGGCGCTGTCGTTCGGGCTGCTGATGCTGCTCCTGCGGCGCAGCGGGCTCGACTCGGTCAGGATCGTGCTCACCGGCGTGGTCGTGGCACAGCTGTTCACCGCGCTGACCTCACTCGTCCTCATGGCGTCGGGGGACGCCGACGTGATCCGGGCCATCACGCAGTGGCTGCTCGGCTCGATGGCGTCCGCCCGCTGGGACGGGGTCGTGGTCTGCGCGGTCGTCACCCTGGCCGGGATCGCGGTGGCTCAGCTGTACGCCGGCGTCCTCGACGGGTTCTCGTTCGGCGCCGACACCGCCGCGTCGCTGGGCGTCGACGTGCGCGCCACGCGTCTGGTGCTGCTGGTCGTGACCTCGCTGCTGACCGCCGTGGCGGTGGCGACGGTGGGCGCGATCGGCTTCGTGGGGCTCATCGTGCCGCACGGCGTGCGGTTCCTCGTCGGCCCGCTGCACCGGGTGCTGCTGCCCATGACGGCTCTGGCGGGTGCGGTGTTCCTGGTGTGGACGGACGCGCTCGCGCGGGTCGCCTTCGCTCCGCAGGAGGTGCCGGTCGGGGTGTTCACCGCGCTGCTCGGCGTACCGCTCTTCCTTCTCGTCCTGCGCAGGAGGGGGGACCTGTGAGGATCGACGCACAGCGGCTCAGCTGGTCGGCGGCGGGCAGAACCGTCGTACGGGATGTGGAGCTGTCCGTCGCCGACGGCGAGAAGGTCGGGCTGATCGGCCCCAACGGGTCGGGGAAGTCCTCGCTGCTGCGCTGCCTGGCGGGACTGCGCGCCCCGTCCCAGGGCGCGGTCCTCTACGACGGCGAGCCGATCGCCGGCTGGGGCGCGCGCCGGATCGCCCGGCGGGTCGCCTTCGTCGAGCAGGCGGCGGACACCGACAGCGATCTGCGGGTCGCCGACGTCGTCGGGCTCGGCCGGATCCCCTTCCGGGACCGGTGGCGCGGCCCCGACGCCGCCGACCGGGCCGTCGTCGAGGACGCGCTCGCCACGCTCGGGCTCACCGCGCTGGCCCACCGGGAGTGGAAGGCGCTGTCCGGCGGCGAGCGCCAGCGCGCGCACATCGCCCGCGCCCTGGCCCAGCAGCCGCGCGCCGTCCTCCTCGACGAGCCCACCAACCACCTCGACGTCAAGCACCAGTTGGAGCTGATGGAGCTGCTCGCCGCCACCGAGCAGACCGTGCTCGTCGCCCTGCACGACCTGTCCCTCGCCGCTCGCTCCTGCGACCGGCTGCTGCTCCTGCACGGCGGGCGGCTGATCGCCGCCGGGACGCCCGAGGACGTCCTGACGCCGGACCGGCTGGCGGAGGTCTTCGAGGTCGACGCGGAGATCGGCTTCGACCGCCTGGGAAACCTCGCGGTCGCCTACCGCGGCGTCGCACGACGCCCGGGCGACGAGCGGAAGCAGGACCCGAAGGAGGCGATCGGGCGCCGGGCGGCCGCCCAGCCGATCCCCTGAGCCTTCCCCCACTCAAAAGCACCTCGCCCCCCTTCGCAGAGAGAGTCCCGTGGACGCCCCGCAGCACGACTGCCCGCACGACCGGGAGGCAGGCGTCTTGGCCTCCCTGTTCCAACCCCACCCGTGGAGCCCAGACTTGACCACCCATCAGACGACCGCCCCTCACCCGGCCGCCGCACCTGTCGAGAACATCAAAAACATCGAGAACGTCGACGAGCTGCTGGCCGCCGTACTGGCCGCAGAGCTCGGCCCGGATCCGTCCGGCCTGGTGGCCACCAGCGTGTTCTGGATCCACCACGGCACCCGGCTCGCCGGCGGCGACACCACGTACCTCAACCAGTACGTCCTCGTCCGGCTCGGCGGCTCCTTCGGCGCCTGCGCCTTCGAGGCCGGCGAGATCGACCCGGCCATCTGCCGCGACGCCTCGGGCAGCCCGCTCGACACGCTGCTGCGGGAGGCGCCCCGCCCGCTGCGGATCGCCGCGCTGGACGCGTACCTCGCCGAGACCCGCCCGCACCGGGACGCGCCCGACGCCGAGCCCGTCACGCTGCCCGCCGGCCCTCCCGAAGTCCGGGCCAGGGCCCGGGACGCGGCGATAGCCGGGCTCCTGGACATCCCCGACGGCGCGAAGGTCGCTCTGATCGGGGTCGTCAACCCGCTGGTCGCGGCGATCCGCGAGCGCGGCGGGGAGCCGCTGCCGTGCGACTTCAACCTCCGTACGACGCAGTGGGGCGACGCCGTCACCGCCGATATGCACCAGGTGCTGGAGACGGCCGACGCCGTGGTCGCCACCGGGATGACGCTCAGCAACGGCTCGTTCGACACGATCCTGACGCGCTGCCGTGAGCGCGCCGTCCCGCTCGTCGTGTACGCGCAGACGGGCAGCGCCGTGGCACGGGCCTTCCTCGGCTCCGGCGTGAGCGCGCTGTCCGCGGAGCCGTTCCCGTTCTCGCAGTTCAGCGCCGAGCCCACCGCGCTGTACCGCTACCGCCACCGCGCCGAGGGCCGCTCGTGACCACAGGCTGCCGCCCGGCCGCCGCGCCGCCCGGCGCCGACGCCCCGCGCGTCGGCGCCGGCTACGCCGCCTGCCACCACGGCGAGATCCTCCAGGGCGTCTTCCGCGACGCCCACGGGCACGGCCGCGTCGCCGGCCTGGTCACCCTGCCGATGCCCGGCCTGGGCACGCACGCGGAGTTCGTACGCAGTCCCGGCGCCGCGCCCGAAGAGCTGTGGGTGACTCCGGCGGGCCGCACCAAGGCGCTGAGCGCCGCCTCGCTCGCCGTACGGGAGTGCGCCGCCAGGCGGCGGGAGGCGGCGTGCGGCGGCCGGCTGCGGCTGAGCGGCGACATCCCCGTCGGCCTCGGCATGGGCTCCTCCAGCAGCGATGTGATCGCCGCGGTGCGCGCGGTCGCGGACTCCTTCGGTCTGCGGCTGTCGCCTCGGACGATCGCGCGGCTCGCGGTCCGCGCGGAGCAGGCGTCCGACCCGCTCATGCTCGACGGCCGGCCGATGCTCTTCGCCCAACGGGAGGGGCGCGTCCTGGAGGTCCTCGGCGACGCGCTGCCCGCGGCGGTCGTCGTGGGGTGCGCGGTCGGCGGGGGCCGGCCCGTGGACACCCTCTCGCTGCCCGCGCCCGACCACGACGACGAGGACGTGCGCGCGTACGAGCGGCTGCGCGCCCTGCTCCGGCGGGCGGTCGCCGAGGGCGATCCCGCGCTGCTCGGGCAGGTGGCCACCGAGAGCGCGCGCCGCGCCCAACAGCGGCTGGGCCACGACGAGTTCGGTCCGCTGACGGAGATCGCGGCCCGCACCGGCGCGGTCGGCGTGCAGATCGCGCACAGCGGCAGCGTGGCCGGGCTGCTCTTCGACCCGGCCGCCCGCCGGCTGCGGCGCCGACTGCGGTGCTGCGCGGACGCCCTGGAGGACCAGGGCATACCGGTCACCAAGATCTTCACGACTTTCACCACCAGCGAGGAGTTCCCGCATGGACGAGCACATAGCGGAGTCGATCGGCCGGCCGGACCTCGTCAGACTGGAGGACGGCCTGCTGTGCCTGCGCTTTGAGACCATGAAGGTCGTCTCCGCGCTGGCGGCCGTACGGCATCTGCTCGACACCGGCGCCGTACGGCGCGGCGACACCCTGCTGGACAGCTCCAGCGGCATCTACGCCTACGCCCTCGCTCTCGCCTGCCACCGCTACGGAATGCGCTGCCATATCGTCGGGTCCACGACCGTCGACCACACGCTCCGCACCCAGCTGGCCGTGCTCGGGGCGCGTCTGGAGCAGATGGATCCCTGCGACGATCTGAAGCTCGATCAGAAGCGCCGCGTCGCCCGGGTCCAGGAGATCCTGCGCGAGCACCCCGGCTACCACTGGATGCGCCAGTACCACGACGACGTCCACTACCTGGGCTACCGGGCGGTCGCCTCCCTCGTCCAGCGGGAGACCGGCGCGGACGGTCTGACGCTCGTCGGAGGCGTCGGCTCGGGGGCGTCCACCGGCGCGCTCGCCCGCTATCTGCGGGAGTTCTCGCCGGGCGTGCGTCTCGTGGGCGTCCAGCCGTTCGGGAGCATCACCTTCGGCAGCGAGCACGTGCACGACCCCGAGATCATCATCGCCGGAATCGGCAGCTCCATCCCCTTCGCGAACGTCGCCCACACCTTGTACGACGCCGTCCACTGGATCTCCTTCGACGCCGCGCTCTCCGGGAGCGTCGACCTGCTGCGGCGGCACGCCGTGTTCGCCGGACTGTCCACCGGCGCCGGCTACCTCGCGGCCCGCTGGGAACGCGACCGGGACCCGGGGCGCCGCGTCCTGTTCATCGCCCCGGACACCGGGCACCGGTACGTCGACTCGGTCTTCGCCCGGCACCGGGAGGCGGCGCCCGTCGAGGACTTCGCACCCCGGATCGCGACGTCGTCGGACGAGCTGGCCCTGCCCTGGTCCCGGATGGCCTGGAACCGCGCGCCGGCCCTGCCCACCGCCCGCGCCCACGAGGGCACGGGCGGACCGTGCCTGGTCAGGGGCCAGTAGATTGTGTCCGTCAGGGGCCGCGAGCGCCCCTGACGGACACGGCGCACAGCGGCACAGCGGCACAGGAGAGAGCTTGAGCATGGCATCGACCGGCCACTGGTACGTGCTCATCGAGACCAACACGGTCTACGACGGCGACAACCTGTGGAGTCTGACGGAGAAGCTCCCCGTGGAGGGCGGCAGGGAGGAAGCTATCGGACGCGCCGAGGAGTTGAGCCTCTCCTATGAGCCGGGGCCCTATCCGTCGGCGCCCGAGACGTGCGGCCGCACCGTGTTCCGGACCTCGCAGACGAGTTGGCTGGTGGAGTCGGAGCAGTCGCTCTGGCACCAGGGCTGGACCGCTCCCGCCACGCTCTCGCAGCTCATGCGGATCACCGTCGCCGAACTCGTCAGCGCGAGGCCGGCGCCGCCTGCCGAGCCTCCCGTGAAGCGCGGCAGGCTGCGCAGGGCGCGCCGAGCCGACTGACGTGCGCCGCCGCGGGCCTGGCCCCGGCCGCCGTGGTCTGGCCCGAGCCGCCGCGGGCCTGGCCCGGGCGAAAACCCGTGGAGCACCGTCTGACGGCGCGCCATAGTGTCCGCCATGGCTTCTCTTGTGCACCACGTGAGCATCGACTGCGCCGACACCTACCGACTGGGAACCTTCTGGGCCGAGGTACTGGGCGCCAAGATCAGCGACGAGGACCAGCCCGGCGATCCCGAGGCGCTGGTCGAGGCCGAGGGCATGACGATCCTGTTCATCGCGGTGCCCGAGGGCAAGACCGTCAAGAACCGGATCCACTTCGACCTCCAGCCGGCGGACCGCACGCGCGACGAGGAGGTCGAACGCCTGCTCGCCCTCGGCGCCACTCTGGTCGACGACCTGCGTCGCCCCGACGGGTCGGGGTGGGCGACCCTCGCCGACATCGAGGGCAATGAATTCTGCGTCGAGCGCAGCGCCGCCGAGCGAGCTGCCTCCGCCTCCTCCTGACCGCCTGCCCGCTTGTTCGCCGTCTCCGCGGACCCGCGTCGCCCGCCGGCTCAGGTGACGGTGACGCGCAGGACGTACCGCTCGCCCGCGCTGATCGCCTCGGCCTGCTCGACCAGGTCGGCGTGGGTGAACTCGAGCAGGGACGCGTCGGCCGCCCGGCGCAGGAGCGGCAGGATCTCGGCCACGGGCCGGCCGCGGAGCTCCTCGGCGAGCTGGGCGAACGCCCGCTGGTACGGCACGCCGTACGTGCCCGTGCTGTCGGCCAGCAGCCGGTCCAGATGCTGCCTGCCTACGCTGATCTCGCCCATGACCCGCTCCCGTGTCCGCGGGGGCCCGGCCGGTCCGGGCCCTCACTCACGACGCTACGAGCAGGGTCTGACAGTCGGGGCGGAGCCGGCCGGGGACCTGGCGCCCAGGCCCTCTGCCCCGACCCTCTCAGCCGTCGGCGTCCGGCTTCTCGGCCACGTTGTCGATCATGCGCTGGAGCACCCTGACCGCGGTCGCGTAGTCGGCGTCGTCGATTCCGGCGTGGATGTGCGACCGCAGGCCGGGGATGTGCTTCTTGACCTGGGCGTGCGCCAGCCGACCCGGCTCGGTGATCCACAGCCGGCCGTCGCCGTCCCGCGCGAGCAGTCCCCGCTCGACGAGGTCGTCGGAGTCCGAGGAGAGATCGTCCTCGGCCTGGAGGAAGGCCCGCATCTGGCGGGTGAGCTCGTCGACGGTCTCGCCCTGGCCGTCGGGCGACAGATCGGCCGGGGACAGATGGCGCAGCAGCCAGTACTGGGGCTGGGACAGCCCGAGCGCCTCCAGCTGGCGCCGTATGTAGGCGAGGAGCTGGCGGTGGGCGACGCCGGTCCAGTAGGCGACGGGCTGAGCGGCGAGCTCGGCGTCGGTCGCGATCGGGGTTCCGTCGGCCGGGGTCGCGGTCGTGGCAGTGGTCGTGTCGGGCGTGGTGGCGGTCGTGCCGGTCGTGGTGGTGGTCGTGTCGGGCGTGGTGGCGGTCGTGCCGGTCGTGGTGGTGGTCGTGTCGGTCATGGTCGTGCCCTTCGGGTGACGGCGAGTGCCTCGAGGTCACGGACAGTCTTCAACCTCAAGTTTGATTGAGGTCAACAGCCGTTCCTCCCCGGGCACGGCACGGCTTCCCGGGTGCGGCACGGCCGCCTGTGTCCGACGATGGAGCAGAGGCCCGAGCGATCACAGCCCCCGGGGGGCGCTGGAGATCTGCCATGCGCGTTCACAGGATCCGCCCGGACGTCAGCGTTCTGAGCGACAGCCTCGAAGTACCCGGGATCGGATACATCCCCGTCAACGCCTACGTCCTGCACGCCTCCCAGCCCGTCGTCGTCGACACCGGCCTCGCGCTGCCCGACCGGAACTTCGTGGAGTCGCTCTCCGCCGTGCTGGACCCCGCCGACGTACGGTGGATCTGGCTCACGCATCCGGACCGGGACCACACCGGCGGGATCTTCGACCTGCTCGCCGCCGCGCCCAAGGCGCGCCTGGTGACCACCTTTCTGGCCGTCGGCATCATGTCCTGCGAGCGGCCGCTTCCGATGGACCGGCTGCATCTGCTCAACCCAGGGCAGTCGCTGGACGTGGGCGACCGCACGCTCACCGGCTTCCGGCCGCCGCTGTACGACAACCCGGCCACCGTCGGCTTCTTCGACGACCGGTCCGGGTTGTGCTTCAGCTCCGACTGCTTCGGCGGACCGATGGCCAGCGAGGAGATCGCGCAGAGCTCCGACGTCACCGCGGTCCGCGCCGACGACCTGCGGTCCGCTCAGCTGCTGTGGGCGGCCGTCGACAGCCCCTGGGTGCAGAACGTCGACGAGCGGCGCTTCCTCGGCACGTTCGACCCGCTGCGGGACAGGGCGCCGGAGCTCGTCCTCTCCACGCATCTGCCGCCGGCGCCGGGGATCACCGGCCAGATGATCGACACGCTGGGCTCGGCCGCCGGCGCGTCGCCCTTCGTCGGACCGGATCAGGAGGCGCTGGAGCAGATGCTGGCCGGGTTCGAGCCGGCAGGCGGCGGCCGCTGACCCGCGCCCGCGTCGGCCCGCACGCAGGGCCCGCGTACGCAGGACACGTACGCAGGACACCTGGGCCTGATCGTCCGTCAGGCGCCGTCCTACGACTGCCGCGTCACGCCGCCCGCACGCACCGCGCGCCCTCCCGCCGAGTGGCATGGAGCAATGATCCACTGGAGAATGAGGGGAGGGGCTACGCGACGACCAGGGAGCGCCGTATGAGTCCCGCAGACGTGCACATCGGCGTGGAGTCGCGCCTGATCGACGACTACTACAGGTTCTCTCAGCGGGAGACCGTCGGGCCCGCCCAGATCGAGACCGGTGTCACGCGGAGCTTCCGTTCGCTCGAAGGGCTGGTCGACGGACTCCTGGCGAGCAGCGAGTCCACGCATGTCGTCGTCTGCCATGGAAATCCGGACCTGGGCCTGCTCGTCCCCTTCACCCAGAACTCGCCGCACAACGCGACGGGACTGCTGGCCGGAGCCCTCGTCGACCTCGTGAACGCGATGGCGCACGGGACGCTGCCGCCCTTCCCGCCGGACCCGCGGCTTCTGGACGCCGGGGCCAGGATGGGCGTCGACACGGCCACGGTGCTCAGGCTCCTGGGCAAGCTCCTCCTGCTGCGCACGACCCCGCCGCTGCGCCGAGTCATCCACTTTCGGGCCTGCAACTTCGGCCGGAGGACCAGCATGCTGGCCGGCTACAAGCTGCTCTTCGACGCCGCCCTGGTCACCGGCCCCACCTGCCGGATGCTCTATGTCGAGGTGCTGCCAGGACCGCCGCGCCCCGGCGCCTCGATCCAGCAGCTCGGCGGCCAGGCGCCGACCACCCAGCGCACCCGGCGCAGGGTGTTCGGCCCCGCCTCGGACGGCACCGCGGGGCCGCTGCTCCTGGACGTACGCGATCTCGACACCCATACGCACGTCGACACGCCCCTGTCGCTGCTCGACCACCCCGCGCAGGCGCCGCGCTGGGGCGAGCTGCTGACCGGGCGCTGGACCAATCACACCGCGAACCGATTCGTGCTCCCCCTGCTCTGGCAGAACGACGAGAGCAGCTATCACTGCCCTCTCGAAGAGCGCTACCGGGAGCATTTCCTGCACGTCTGAGGGCCCGGTCCGGCCCGGACGTGGCCGAGATCTCGTCCCGTTAAACCGATCTGGCTTGCGTTCGACGGTGGTGATCGTGATGGGATGAGCCGATGCGATCCCCCACACGCATGTCCACGCGTCCACGCAATCCGTACGACGAGCTGGCTCAACTGGCGGACCCCGAGCCGGACTACGGCGCCGAGCCGACCGGTCGCGACGGCGGCTCGTCGGGGTTCGACCGGCTCGGCATCCGTTCGGACGACGACGAGGACGACGACTGGTCGCCGCCCGACCACCGCGGAAAGAGCCGTCTGGCGGCCCTGCCCATCGCGTTGAAGCTCACCGTCGCCGCCGTCGTGACCTCCACGCTCTTCGTGGCCGGCGACCGGCTGGCCGTGGCCTACGCGGAGGAGAAGGCGGAGGACAAGATCCAGCAGTCGCTGGGCCTGGCCGCCCGGCCGCAGGTCGACATCAAGGGATTCCCCTTCCTCACGCAGGTGCTGGACCGCCGTATCGACACGGCCGACGTCACCGTCCCCGACGTCGCCGCCGACAAGGTCTCGCTGGCCGAGGTGCACGCCACGGCGACGGACGTACGGATCGTCGGCGATCTGCCGACCTCCATCCAGGGCGCGGTGATCGACCGCATGGACGGCGACGTGCTGCTCTCCTTCGACGACCTCAACCGCGAACTGGGCGCGTCCCAGGTCGAGTTCACCGACGCCGGGGGCGGCAGCATCAAGATCGCCGGGTCGCTGTCGGTCGCCGGGCAGGATCTGAGCGTACGGGCGCAGGCGCATCTGCGGCGCGACGGGGACCGCGCGGTCTCCTCCACCGTGGAGGACATGCGCCTGGACGTCCCCGGCCTGTTCACCTACCGCCCCGGCAAGGACTCGGCGCACTCCGGGCTGCGGCTGCACGCGCCGGCCGTCCGCCGGATCACCGCGGAGGCGTCCCGCGTCAAGGCGCTCCTCGCGCTGCCCGCTGTCGTGGAACGGCTCGGCATACCCCGCTCCCAGATCGAGCGCGCCCTCGCCAGCGAGAAGGAGCTCAGCGAGCTCACCGGCTCGCCGCGCTTCGTCGACCAGCTGATGAAGGTCAACCTGGTCGACCTCGTCGTCGACCACCCCTGGCTGCTGGAGAAGGCCGGCATCGACCCGAAGCTGATCGGCGCGCTGCTCGCGCTGCGGCCGCCGGAGCTCTCCGACCAGCTGTCCCTCTCCTTCGAGCTGCCCAAGACCACCGGCGACGTGCGGCTGCGCGACATCGTGGTGGAGCGTTCGGGCGTACGGGCGGACCTCACGGGCACCGGCCTGGCCTTCGGCGACGTGGCGGGCGGGGGACGCGAGAAGCGGTAGCCGCGCAGGGCGCGCGGACGGCTGGGCGTCGCGGCCCGCCGGCGGAAGCCGTAGCGCGAGGCGGACCTGAGCGGCCCGGCCGAGATCGCGCTGCGCACGCTCGACGGGCGGAGTGCGCCGGCGGTCGGCTACGACGGGACGTCGGTGCGGATCACGGGCGCAGGCGGCGCCGTGCCGCGGGAGGCGGCCCTGCCCTCCCCCGCCCAGCGGCTGCGCATCCTGGCCGTCGGGAAGTACATGGAGGTGTACGCGGACGAGGTCTTCGTCCTTACCGCGCTGAGCTGCGCCGGGCGGCCCGCGCCCTGGACGAGGACGGCGGCGGACGGACCGCGACGACGGTGCCCGTGCGCCCCGTACGCCTGCCGCAGCCGCGCCGTGACGACGCGTCGGCTGTCTGGCCGGGCCGCTGACAGCCGCCCTATCCCTCGTCGTCCTCCCTGCGGGTGAGGTTGGCGCCGGTGCGGGGGTCGAAGACGTGCAGATGGGAGACGTCCACCCACAGGTCGGCCGCGCGGCCCTCGCCGACCGGGGCGTCGGCGCTGAGCCGTGTGATGACCTGGTGGACGCCCGCGCCGGTGTCGGTGATGCCGGAGTCGGCGGCGAGCTCCTCGAGTTCGGAGGTCGTCGTCGGCTGGCCCCCCTCCTCGGCGAAGTACGCGTACAGGTCCGACCCCAGGGACTCCACCACGTCGATCGTGGCGGTGAACCGGAGTCCGGGGCGGTCCGACTCCACCAGGGAGGCGGCCTCGAACGCCTCGGGGCGCAGGCCCACGATGAGCTCGCGGGGCGCGTCGCGGCGGGCCAGCGCCTGGCGGATCCTCGGCTCCAGCGGCAGATCGCCGATCGCGGTGCGAAGGGTGTCCTCCTCCAGGCCGGCGTTGAGGAAGTTCATGGCGGGCGAGCCGATGAACCCGGCGACGAACAGGTTGACCGGCTCGTCGTAGAGGTGCTGCGGCGAGCCCACCTGCTGGACGACGCCGCTGCGCATGACCACCACCCGGTCCCCGAGGGTCATCGCCTCGGTCTGGTCGTGGGTGACGTAGACGGTGGTGGTGCCCAGGCGCTGCTGGAGCCGGGAGATCTGGGTGCGCATCTGCACGCGCAGCTTGGCGTCGAGGTTGGACAGCGGCTCGTCCATCAAGAACGCCTTGGGGCTGCGGACGATGGCGCGTCCCATGGCGACCCGCTGGCGCTGGCCGCCGGAGAGGTTGGCGGGCTTGCGGTCGAGGTGCTCGGTGAGGTCGAGGATGCGCGCGGCCTCCTCCACCTTGGCCCGGATCTCGGCCTTGTCGACCTTGGCGAGCCGCAGGGCGAAGCCCATGTTCTCGCGCACGCTCATATGGGGGTAGAGGGCGTAGCTCTGGAACACCATCGCGATGTCGCGGTCCTTGGGCGCCTTCTCGTTGACGACCTGGTCGCCGATGCGCAGGGTGCCCTCGGTGATGTCCTCCAGCCCGGCGATCATGTTCAGCGTGGTGGACTTCCCGCACCCGGAGGGTCCCACCAGGATCACGAACTCGCCGTCGGCGACCGTGAGATCGACGTTCTGCACGGCCAGCGCGCCGTCCGGGTACCGCTTGGTGATGCCCTCGAGAACGATCTCGGCCACGATCAGTGCTCCTGTTCCGGCGGTCCGCCGCCGCTCAGCCCTTGACTGCCCCGGATGTCAGCCCGGCGACGATGCGCCGCTGGAACAGCAGCACGAAGACGATGATCGGAATCGTGATCACCACCGCGGCGGCGGCGATCGACCCGGTGGGCTGCTGGAACTGGCTGCTCCCGGTGAAGAAGGCGATGGCCGCGGGGACCGTGCGGGCCGCCGTGGTGGAGGTCAGCGAGATCGCGAAGAGGAAGTCGTTCCAGCAGAAGATGAAGACGAGGATCGCGGTGGTGAACACGCCCGGCGCCGCCAGCGGCGCGATCACCAGTCGGAACGCCTGGGCCGGGGTGGCGCCGTCGACCTTCGCGGCCTTCTCGAGGTCCCAGGGGATCTCCCGGAAGAACGCCGAGAGGGTGTAGATCGCCAGGGGCAGCGAGAACGTCATATACGGGATGATCAGCCCCAGCCAGGTGTCGAAGATCCCGAGGATCCGCTCGATGTTGAACAGCGGGGAGACCAGCGAGATCGGCGGGAACATCGCGATCAGCAGGGACATGCCGATGAGCAGCCGCTTCCCGGGGAAGCGGAGCCGGGCGACGGCGTACGCGGCCATGGTGCCCAGCACCACGGCGACGACCGTCGCGATCAGCGCGATGCCGATGGAGTTGATCAGGGCTCGGGTGAACTCCGAGGTCTCGAAGATGCCCCGGTAGTTGTCCAGCGTCCACTTCCGCGGGATGAAATCGCCGTCGGTGAGGGTCGAGGGCTCCTTGAACGACAGGGCGGCGATCCACCAGACGGGGAACAGGGCGTAGGCGACCACCACGATATTGACGATCGCCCAGCCGGTGAGGTGTCTCTTTCCCGCGGCGGCCATCAGCGGCCCCCCTCCTGTGAGCCGGGGGCGGCCGCCCCGAACAGCTTGATGAAGGCGAAGGCGATCAGCGCGACGCAGATGAACACCAGGACCGAGATGGCCGAGCCGATCCCGAGGTTGAGCGCGGTGAACAGGTTGTCGTAGCCGAGGATCGACACCGAGCCGGTGCCGTGGGCGCCCGACGTCAGGATGTAGATGCTGTCGAAGACCCGGAAGGCGTCCAGAGTGCGGAACAGCAGCGCCACCAGGATGGCCGGCTTCATCAGCGGCAGTGTGACCCGGGTGAAGCGCTGCCAGGCGGACGCGCCGTCGACCATGGCGGCGCGCAGCGTCTCCTCGGGCACGAGCGCGAGCCCGGCCAGCAGGAGCAGCGCCATGAACGGGGTCGTCTTCCAGACCTCGGCGAGGATGATGAGCCCGAGCGCGGGCCACTGCTCGGTCAGCGGGGCGTCGCCGGCGGGCAGGAGAGCGGCCAGATAGCCGGTGTCGGGAGTCCACGCGTACTGCCAGGAGAACGCGGCGACGACGGTGACGATGCCGTACGGGACGAGGATCGCGGTGCGCACGGTCCCGCGCCCGAAGATCGTGCGGTGCATGACCACGGCCAGCGCGAGACCCAAGGCGAGCTCGACCGCCACCGAGACGACGGTGATGAACAGCGTGACCCAGAAGGCCTCCCACCAGAACGGGGAGGACAGGACCGCCCCGTAGTTGGACAGGCCCACGAAGCTCGCCTGCGAGGGGAAGCGCAGGTCGTAGCGTTGCAGGGAGAGATAGACCGCGTAGCCGATGGGATAGGCGGTCACCGCCAGCATGACGACGACGGCGGGCGCGCACAGCAGCCAGCCCAGCCGGCGCTCCTGCCGGGCGCCTTCGGACAGGGCCTTGGGGTCGGCCGGGGCGGTGGTCTTCTGCGGCGCCGTGGTGGAGCTGTCGCTGCTCACGGGATCAGCCCCTTGGACTCGAGCGCGTCCTCGATCTGGTCGCGGATGGTGGCGACGGAACTGCGGGGATCGATGGCGGACGGCGGGGAGAGCGTGTGGGAGATCGCGATGGAGACGTTCTGGTAGGCCGGGGTCTTGGGGCGGGTGCTGGCGTTCTCCAGGGCCGCGAGCACTTGCGCGGCGAAGGGGTAGCTCTTGATGAAGGGCTTCTCCGAGTAGATCGCGCGCAGCGTCGGCGGGAGTCCTCCTTGGAGGGCCGCGGCCAGTTGGTTCTGGCGGTTGCGCAGGCACAGCGCCGCCTCGAAGGCGTAGTCCGGGTGGCGTGAGTAGGCGGCGACGGCGAGGTCGATGCCGCCGATGGTCGGCTTGGCGGGGCGGTCGGCGTCCACCCCGGGGTAGGCGGCCCAGCGGAAGTGCTTGAACAGCTCGGGCTGGTTGGCCTTCATCGACGGGTAGACGAACGGGTAGTTGAGCTCGAAGGCGGCCGTGCCGGACTCCATCGCCAGCCGGTTCTGGTCCTCCATCTGGTTGGGCAGGGAGGGGTCGGCGGCGGGCGAGGTCGCGAGGTCGCGCATGATCGTGGCCGCCTCGACCGCGGGCGGCCCGAGCGAGGGCGCGGTGGCGGTGCGGTTGAGGATCGAGCCGCCGGCGCTCTCCACGAGCGTGTTGAACCAGACGGTGAGGCCCTCGTACTGGGCGCCCTGGATCTCGATGTAGTGCGGCTTGCCCTGCTCGGCGAGGGCGCGGGCCATGTCCAGCATCTCGGCCCAGGTCCTCGGCGGGCGGGGCACGAGGTCGCTGCGGTACCAGAGCAGCTGCGTGTTCGTGTTGTACGGGACGGCGTACAGGCGTCCCTTCCATGTCGCTGTATCCAGCGGCACCTCGAGCGTTCCCGCGGTGGCCCGCCGCCGGTTGGCGCCGGTCCACGGCAGGATCCAGTCGGCCTCGGCGAACTCGGGCGCCCAGGTGACGTCGAGGCCCAGGATGTCGAGTGAGTCGTCGCGGGCGGCGAGCCGGCGGACGAGCTGCTGCCGCTGGCCGTCGGCGGTGCGCGGCAGTCTGTTGTAGACGACGCGGTAGCGCCCGCCGGAGGCGCGCGTGCAGTTCGCCGCGGCGCCCGCCAGGGCCCCCGAGTCGTCGGGGAAGTTGTACCAGTTGACGGTCGCGGGGCCGGAGCTGGACGAGGAGTCGCAGGACGCCAGCAGACAGGCGATCAGCGGCAGCGTGACGAGGGCGCGCAGCCAGCGCCCGGCAGGCCGCGCGGACGCGGCGGCCGGCGCCCCGGCGGCTCGGGCCTTCCAGGCCATGCACCCACCGCCTCCATGCCTGGCCGCCTGGGAGGCGGCGCGTCGTGCCGAGGACGATAGAGACGTTGCGTATCAACACCAAGGCGACATCACGAACAAAGCGCCACGACAACCCGTTCAGTCTTGCCGGCCTGCCTCGACGCACGATCTGCACCGTCAGCACACGCGTGCAGCAACCATATGTTCTGACATCAACTACAACTTTGCCTGCTCTTGGTGTAGCCGCGTCAGATGTTAGGACAACCTCACAACCACAGGCGGCGAGCAGTGAGGCGGACTTCGGGAGGCTCTCAAATCCCTTGGCCCACAGCGCGGTTCCCCGACTCCCCCACGCACAGCAAGAAAGGCACCAGTAGATGACGAACAACCGCGTCATGCGGTACGGCGGCCGGATCCTGACCACGGCAGTGGCGGCATGCGGCATCGCGGCGGCGGCAGTGCCGTCCGCGGCGGCCGAGGAGCAGCCGACCCGCCAGGAGCTCACGGCGGACTGCGCCTCGGGCCTGGGCAAGTGCACCTTCAACTCGCCCCAGCTGGGCGAGGCGTACCTGGGCGCCTTCCACCAGGTCTCCGACGCGCTCTTCAACTGCAGCTCGTCGGACGCCACTCAGTCGATGACCTGGGGCGACACCGTGGGCTCCACGGACTCCGTCGGCGCCTCGGTCACCGCGGGCGGCAAGATCGCGGGCATAGTGGACCTGAGCGTGACGGCGACCTACAACCACAGCTGGTCGAGCACGCACTCGGAGTCCAGCTCGCTGAACATGACGGTCAAGCCCGGCGAGGTGGGCTGGATCTCCCGCGCCCAGCTGATGCAGAAGGTCTCCGGCACCTGGCAGACCCACTACGACAGCCCCAAGTGGGGCCACTACTACTGGTACTTCCAGGACACCATCACCGGCCCGGCCAAGAACGGCACGGACGGCAAGAACAACGTGGTGGTCGTCAAGAGCCGCAAGATGACGGCCTCGGAGCAGAAGTCCTGCTCCGCCGACGAGAACGAGGGCCGCGCGTTCGTCGAGCAGCGCTGACGCGGATCCGTCCCCTGTGAGCGGCTCCCCTGTCCCGCCGTGCGAGCGGGACAGGGGGGTGCGCGGCGTCGCGGGTGCGTTGAGGCGCCTCCGCACTGTGGGAGGCTGCTGGCCATGATCCCACCGGAGGCGCTTCGGCTCGCGCAGATCACCCGGCCCCAGGACCTCGGCCCCGAGCTCAGACGGCAGCTGATCGACTGCTGGACGGGCGTGGCCAACGCCGGAGGCGCGGTCATCGCGCGGGAGTTCCCTCCGCCGCCCGTGAGCGTCGACCAGGTCGCTCCCGCCGTGGACCGTCTCGTCGACGGACTCGACCCGCAGCGCGGCAGGCTGCTCGTCGCCACCGTCGAGGGGACGCTCGCCGGCTGGCTGGTCGTCCGGCGTGAGCTGCACCCGCTGGTCGCGCACTGCGGCGAGGTCAACCACGTCCAGACGCACACCCGTTGCCGCGGCCGCGGGATCGGCGCCGCGCTGCTGCACCGCGTCCGCGAGGTCGCCCGCGAGGAGATGGGCCTGGAGCGGCTGCGCCTCGCCGCCAGGGGAGGGCTGGGGCTCGAGGAGTTCTACCGCAAGCTGGGCTGGGTGGAGATCGGCCGCTGGCCCGGAGCGCTGCGGGTCGCCCCCGGAGACGACCGCGACGAGATTCTGATGACCCTCGCGCTGTGACCGCTCTCCTCGGAAACCGGCCGACAGGACCGCCTCGATCCAGCCGTCTCTGCCGCCAAGACGGTCGTGCGCGGCGAGGACGGGCATAAAGAGCCGGACCACGGGCAGCCTCCTACGTCCGATGGGTGACACGGGCCCGCATTCCTCGCCGGGGAGGAACAGCTGGAATGAGCAACGCCCCGCTCAGCCTCGAGCCGCGGCTGGAGCCGCGACTGGAGTCCTTGCTCGAGTCGCCCGCATTCCTGCACACGCTGGTGGACGCGCTGGGCTCGCCGCTCAACATCGTGCTGCCGGAGCAGATCGCGCAGAACGTGGAGCGCTTCCGCGCCGTCTTCCGCCGTCACCAGCTCGCCGGCCGGGTCTTCTTCGCGCACAAGGCGAACCGCTCCAGCGCCCTCGTACGGCGGCTGACCACCACGGAGGCGGCCTTGGACGCCGCGTCGCTCAGCGAGCTCCAGCACGCCCTCGGCGCCGGGTTCCACGGCGAGAGGATCATGGCGACCGGGCCGAAGGATCCAGAGTTCCTGTGGCTCGCCGCGCGCTCGGGCGCGACGCTCAACGCCGACGGTCCCGGCGAGATCGAGGAGGCGGCGGCGCTGGTGCGCGCGTACGACCTGCCCCGGCTCCGCGTTCTGCTGCGGCTGTCGGAGTTCGAGACGTCCGGGGCCAGGACGCTGTCCCGCAGAAGCCGGTTCGGCGCCTCCGTGAAATCGCTGGACGGAGTGCTCGACGCGCTCGAACGCCATCAGTCGGCGCTGGAGCCGATCGGGGTCGGCTACCACGTCGACACCACGAGCCTGGACGAGAAGGCGACGGCGCTCGAGGGGTGCCTGCGGGCCATGGAGGAGTTACGGATCCGGGGCTTCCAGCCGCGCGTCGTCGACGTCGGCGGGGGCTTCGGCGTCAACTACCTGGCGCACGCGGCCCAGTGGGACCGGTACACGACCGCCCTCACCGACGCCGTGATGGGCAGGCGCCCGCCGATGACCTGGGGCGGCCACGGCTATGGCCTGCGCGTGGAGAGCGGCACGCTCAAAGGGTCCCTGAGCCTCTATCCGGCGCACCGCCCGATCGCCGGGGCCGCGTACCTCGACGCGCTGCTCGCGCGCCCCGCCCCGAGCCTGGGCCGGCCGCTGGGCACCCTGCTGCTGGAGAGCCTGTGCGATCTGTACGCCGAGCCCGGCCGGGCGCTGGCGGACCAGTGCGGGCTCTCGCTCGGCAGGGTGCTGGAGGTACGCGGCACGGACGCCGGGGAGCATTTGGTGCGGCTGGCGATGAACGCCGGCGACGTCAGCCTGGAGGAGCACGGCGTCCTCATGGACCCGGTGCTCGTGCCCCGCGACGGCTCGGCAGACGGCTCGGCCGCGGACGCGTCCGGGCCGGTGGGCGTGCACCTCATGGGCAATCTCTGTCTGGAGTCGGACCTCGTCACCCGCAGGACGGTCCGCCTTCCCCGGCTGCCGTGCCCCGGCGACGTCCTCGCCTTCCCCAACACCGCCGGCTACTGCATGGACTTCAGCGCCACCTCGGCGCAGCAGCAGCCCGTCGCACGCAAGGTCGCGGTCCACCAGGAGGCGGGCGCCTGGCGTTGGCGCCTCGACGAGCAGTACTGGCCGATCACGTATACGGGGGGACATCGGGCATGAGGTACGACAGCATCACGGAGGCCATCGGCAACACCCCGCTGGTGCGCATCGATCCTGACGTGCACGGCCTGCGGACCATCGACCTCTACGCGAAGCTGGAGCTGCTCAACCCGTTCGGCTCGCTCAAGGACCGGGCCGCGTGGAATATGGCGCGCCACGGCCTGCCGGGCGCCAAGGAGCGCGGCGAGACGATCGTGGAGCTGTCCAGCGGGAACACCGCCAAGGCGCTGGCTCTCATCGCGGGCATGCACGGGCTGCCGTTCAAGAGCATCACCAACAGGATGCGGATTCCCGAGATCAAGGACCTGCTCCTGCTGCTCGGCGCCGAGATCGAGGAGCTGCCGGGGCAGACCGAGTGCCTGGACCCGACGAACACCGAGGATCCGCTGACCCTCTTCCACCAGCGGCTCAACCAGCCCGGCAGCGCGCATCTGCACACCGACCAGTACTTCAACGCCCTCAACACCGAGGCGCACGCGGCGAGCACCGGCCCCGAGATCATCGCGGACCTGGACGGCAGGGCGCCCGACTGGTTCATCGCGTGCGTGGGCACCGCGGGCTCGTCCACCGGCGTGGCCAGGGCGCTGCGCGCGCACGACCCCTCGGTCGGCGTCCTCGGGCTGGTCGCGCGCAAGGAGGACTTCATCCCCGGGATCCGCAACGTCGACGAGGTGCAGGAGGTCGGGATCTTCGACCCGGCGACGTACGACGGGATCGAGTCGGTGAGCGCCGACGAGGCCATCGACGGAATGCTGACGCTCCTGCGCCGCTGCGGGCTGCTCGCCGGGCCGACGGGCGGGGCCGCGTACCACGGCGCGGTGCGGCATCTGAGGGCGCTCGACGGGGAGTCGGCCGAGCGCCGGACGGCCGTGTTCATCGTCTGCGACCGGGTGGAGAGCTATCTCGGCTATCTCCGCCAGCGCCGCCCGGAGCTGTTCGGCCTGCCTCCGGCGAAGAACTCGGTCGCGACGCTCAGCGACAGCGAGGTCCGCTCGGCGTCCGTCCTCGACGTCGGCGACGCGCAGAAGTGGATCGCGGCCGAGCGACCGCTGGTGATCGACCTGCGCGGCTCGTTCGCGTACGCCGCCCTGCACATCGACGGCTCGGTGAACATCGTCGACGAGCTGTTCGGCGAACTCGTCCGCGGCGGACTGCCCTTCAGCAGACGCCAGCCGGTCCTGCTGGCGTGTCCCGTGGGCGAGATGTCCGCGCGGTACGCCGCGCTGCTCACCCGCATGGGCCACCCGGACGTGCGCAGCCTGGCCGGCGGGATCATCGCCTGGCGGGACGCGGGCGCGCCGCTGGTGCGTGACTGAGATGGCGGACGCCGTAGAGGAGCTCACACCGTGGCAGCGGCCGCTGCGCGCCCAGTTCCCGATCATCGTCGGCCATCCCGAGCTGGCCTATCTGGACAGCGCGGCCACCTCCCAGAAGCCGCAGGCCGTGCTGGACGCCGTCCAGCGCTATCTGACGACCTCCAACGCCAACGCGGGCCGGGGCTCCTACCCGTGGGCCAACACCACCACGACGCTGGTAGAGAGCGCCCGCGACCGGATCAAGGAGTTCCTGGGCGACCCGGAGCCGGACCGGTCCACCGTGCACTTCACCAGCGGGGCCTCGGAAGGGCTGCGCTCGGTGGCCCGGGACTGGCTGCCCGCCCTCCTCGCGGACGGGGACGAGATCGTCGTACCGTTCGCCGACCATCAGGCGAACCTGGCGCCGTGGCTGGAGACCCGGGAGCTGCTGGCCCGCCAAGGCGTCCGCATCCGGGTCCGGGAGCTGCCGTACCAGGAGAGCTCCGGCGACTACGATCCGGCGGCGCTGGCCGAGGTCGTCGGGCCGCGCACCCGCTTCGTGGCGGCCACCCATGTGCACCACGTCCACGGCGTCGACCTGAACGTGCACCGGATCCGGGAGGCAGTCGGCCCGCGGACGCCCATCTGTCTGGACGCCGCGCAGAGCGTGGGGCACATGCCGGTCTCCGTGGCCGATCTCGACGTGGACTTCGTCGTCTTCTCGGGCCACAAGGCCCTGGCGCTGCCGGGCTCCGGCGCGGTGTGGGCGCGCGGGCGGCGCGGACCGGCGTTCCGGCCCGGCGGGTGGCGGGGCACGCCCAACACGGTGGGCATCGCCAGCCTGGCCGCGGCGCTCGACTGGCTGGGGGCCGCCGGCCCCGACAGGATCGAGCGCTGGACCGTGGCGTTGACGTCCCGGCTCACCGAGGGGCTCAGCCGGATGGACGCCTACGAGGTCCTCGGCTGCCAGTCCAGCCTGTCGGCCGCGTCGCAGGTGCAGCGGCGCCGGAGCATCGTGGCCTTCCGGCACCGTGAGATCGCCTCGCACGATCTCGGGTTCATCCTTTTCAGTCACGGTTTCATGGTGCGCTCGGACAGCCACTGCCAGGCCGGCGGCGAGGAGAAAGAAGGCTCCGTACGCGTCAGCCTGCACGTGCACAACACGCCTGAGGAGATCGCGGAGTTGATCGCCGCACTCGCCAGTCTGCAATGATTTCCATGAGCAGATCTGGGTCACGACGGCAGAGGCGGCACGAGCAGGCATGTCCATCAGCACCCTGACGGCCGCACGCTGGGTCGAGCGCTGGGAGTGCCAGCAGCAGCGGTACGCGGTCGACCGCGAGGAGAGATTCACGGTCATCGCCGACGTGGTCGAGCATGTGACGCTCGGCCGGCCCGCTCCGCTGGTCCTGGACCTGGGCAGCGGCCCCGGCGCGCTGGCGGCGCGCCTGGCCCGGCGCATGCCCGCGGCCGACGTGCTGGCCGTCGACGCCGACCCGCTGCTGCTGGAGCTGGGCAGCAGCCACTACGGTCCGGCGCTGCGCTACGTCGAGGCGGAGATCGGCGCGCCGGGGTGGCTCGACGGCCTCGCACTCGGCCGCCCGGTGGACGCGGCCGTGTCGACGACGGCGCTGCACTACCTCGGCGAGGCGGCGCTGGGGCGGGTCTACGGCGACCTCGCCCGTCAGATGCGCCCCGGCGGCGTGCTCGTCAACGGCGACCACATCGCGCTGGACGCGGCGCGGGTGTCCGCGCTCTCCGTGGAGATCGGGCGACGTCACGCGGAGCGGGAGCTGGCGTTCACACACGAGGACTGGGAGTCGTGGTGGTCGGGGGCCGCCGCCGATCCGGAGCTGGCGCCGCTCCTCGCGCGGCGCGGCAGCCATCGGCATCCCCCGTGCGAGGGAAACGCCCCGACGCTCTCCGGCCATGTCGCCCTGTTGCGCGAGGCGGGGTTCGCGCAGGTCGGGACGGTCTGGCAGTACGGCAACAGCCATGTGCTGGCGGCTCTGCGCTGAGCGGCCCGCCGCGCCGCCCCGAGGCCGCGGGCGGGCCGAGGCTGTGCACCAAGCCCCGGCCCGCCCGACGCACGGTCGTGTACGGGCGCCGCGTACGGGTGCCGTGGCGCCTATCGCTGGAGGGTGATCGAGTTGATCGGCGTCAGGTTCTTGTCGATGTACATGAACGCCGGCAGCTTGCCCTCGCAGCCCGCGCCGTTGTAGCCCGTGCAGGTGCTCATCGTCGCGCCGTCGGTCTGGTTGTTGAAGATGCGGTGCGTCCCGAACTGGTTGTTGAGGTTGTGCGCACCGTAGCTGTAGTAGAAGTGCGAGGGCTTGTCGTTGTTCCACCCCGCGTCCTGCGGGTAGATGCACACGGCCCCAGAGGGACATCCGTGGACGGCGGCCGCCGCCTGGGAATTGGTCGCGGCGGAGGCCGCGATCGGCGAGCCGGCGAGCAGGGCGGTGGCCGCGAAAAGCGTCGCAGCCCGCGTGTAGCTCTTCCTCAGCATGCGTGAACTCCTTGGAGATAGAAGAGGGGACCGCCGCTGCAAGGGGCGGCAGCCCGCAGCGTAGGCGGAATAGAGAGCGATACGACCCTGACACTTGTCAGGGTCGCCGATTCGGCCGCGTGCTCTTTTCGACTGCCCATGCGAGGGGGCTATATGACGGTGCTTCACTTTGCTGCCCTGGGGCCGAGTTCGGAGCCGGTCCGCCCAAGAGGCGAATAGCCCGATCGGGGGATGGGGCGCGGGCCGGCGGCAGCCTACGGGGCGCCTTCGGCGGCCGAAGTGCTGGAAGAGTTCCCCGCGCGCGTCGCTCGGGCGGGTCGCCGTCGCCCGCCGGCCGGTTCTGGAGCGGGGGGTCCGCACCGGGACGTCGGAGGGAGCGCGGGACGCGAGCGCGTTTCGCCGGGTGCGCGGCCGCCTCAGCGGCCCGAGCGACCCGGGCAGCTCGAGCGGCCCGAGCGGCCCGAGCGGCCCGAGCGATCCGGGCGGCCCGAGCTGACGGCGGTCGCGCACGGCCCCGGTCTGGCGGAGGGAAGGGCGGCGCGGCTTGCTCGCGTGCGCTTCAGCGGGAGCCGTGCGCCGCGCCTGCGGACAGGCCGGAGCCCCGGTCGCATGGCGCGCCGGGGCTCACAGCAGTGGAGAGGGTGCGGTCTAGTACGGACCGTTCACGTTGTCGATCGAGCCGTACCGGTCGGCCGCGTAGTTGCAGGCGGCGGTGATGTTGGCGACCGGGTCGAAGCTGTCCATCGACGTGCCGGGCACGTGGTACGCGGTGAACGTGGGGTCGATGACCTGCAGGAGTCCCTTGGACGGGGTTCCGGCGACGGCGTTGGAGTCCCAGTTGTTGATGGCCAGCGGGTTGCCGGAGGACTCGCGCATGATGTTGCGGTGGATGCCCTCGTAGGAGCCGGGGATGCCGTGCTCGGCCATGACGTCGAGCGACTCCTTGATCCAGCCGTCGAGGTCGTTGGTGTAGGACTTCTTCGCCGGGGCTGCGACGGGCTCGGCGGCCAGCTGGGTCGTGGGCTCGGAGCGGTCGGCGCGCTCGGCGGACGCCCTGGAGGGGGCCGGCTTCTGAGCGGGCTCGTACGCGGCCTTCTGGCCGAGGGTGAGCTTGAGACCGGGGTGGATCAGCCGCGGGTTGTCGCCGACGGCGCTGCGGTTGTCCTTGTACAGCTTCTTCCAGCCGCCGCTCAGGGAGTGCTCTCGGGCGATCTTGGCGAGGGAGTCGCCGGCGACGACGCGGTAGGTCTTCGGGGCCGCCTGCGGGGCGGCGGCGGGCTGGGCGGCCGTGGCGGCCTGCGCCACGGCGGCGGACGGCGTCGCGGCCGGGGCCGCGCCGGCGGCGGTCGCGCCGAGCACCGGGAGAACGAGCGCGGCTCCGCCCGTGCCCGCGGCGGCGATGCCCCGGGTGAGCGAGCTGGACTTGGGGCGGCGGTGCTTTCCCTTTGCAGGCATGACGAATTCCTCTCCGTCGCCTACGAGGTGAGCTGTCGGGTTCGGACGGGAGATGTCCGGTCGCACTGTGAATACGACTTCACCCCGAGCCGTTCCGGAATCCGGATCGGCGGCTTACCTGGGTCCCCCGCTCCTGCCGTGCGTAAGTGAGTGGGTGGGAGGGATTCCGGACAGCGGCAGGATTCGGCGTTCCATCCGGATTGACGGTGACGTTAGGCGAGAAAGCCGGGAAGGAACAAGCCCCGAATTCGAATAGGGAATGCGAGAGGCCTGTTCCGTAGCGATCAGAACCGCCGGCCCCCTTTGATCGAATAACCCAACTTTCTTTGCGCAGAACGGAAGTGCCCTCAGCGGCCCCCCGGGACCCGCAGCCGCCGGCGTGACCCATTTCACTGAAGGGGATACGGGTCGGAATGCGGCACGACGGCGTACCAGAGCACGATATTTCGCATGAGCAGCCCGCAATCCAGACAGCACTTTCTAAACACGCTTCAATAATGCGAATACGGAGCTTTTCGGACACTGTGGGCGCTGGGCGAATGCTGCTTTCCATATCAAAACGGGCATACTGCCACCCGGTCGATTCGGCCGCCCCGACCCCTCCCCCGCATCGCCGCTCCCGCGCCATCCGAGATGGTCCAGACCTATTGACGTAATGGTCTAGTCCTTTTAATCTCTGCGTCACCTCACGGATCCCGCCCTGGGCGTGCGCACGCCCAGGACCCAACCCGTCCCATCCCCATGCCAGTTGTGCGACGCCGCCGCCCTGCACCCCCTGGCGGGTGCAGAAGACCCCCCTCAGGAGGATCCACCGTGCCGTCCCCCACCCGTACGAGAGCATCGCTGCTCGCCGTCGGCGCAGCCGCCGCCGCGCTGCTGGCCGGCTCGCTCTCGGCAGGCGTCTCACAGGCCGCCGGCCAGGAGTCCTGTCGTCCCGACGGGCTCTACACGACGCCAGGCGTCGACGTTCCGTACTGCTCCGTCTACGACGCCGAGGGCCGGGAGAAGATGGGCGCGGACCACCAGCGCCGCGTCATCGGCTACTTCACCGGCTGGCGCACCGGCAGGGACGGCACACCCGCCTACCTGGCCTCCGACATTCCCTGGGACAAGGTCACCCACGTCAATTACGCCTTCGGGCACATCGACTCCGCAGGCAGGCTGTCGGTCGGGAAAGACGGAGCGGCCAACGCCGCCACCGGGATGACCTGGCCAGGCGTGGCCGGGGCGGAGATGGACCCCGCGCTGCCGTACAAGGGCCACTTCAATCTCCTGACGAAGTTCAAGAAGCAGCATCCCCACGTGAAATCGCTGATCTCCGTCGGCGGCTGGGCCGAGACCGGCGGCTACTTCGGCGACGACGGCGCCCGGGTGAACTCCGGCGGCTTCTACTCGATGGCCACCAACGCCGACGGCTCGGTGAACCAGAGGGGCATCGACGCCGTCGCCGATTCGGCCGTCGACTTCGTCGAGAAGTACGGCTTCAACGGCGTCGACATCGACTACGAATACCCGACGTCGATGAAGGACGCGGGCAATCCGCTCGACTACCAGATCTCCAACGCCCGCCGGGCGGGGCTCGTCAAGGGCTACGCGGCGCTGATGAAGACCCTGCGCGAGAAGCTCGACCGGGCCGGCGCGGCGGACGGCAGGCACTATCTGCTGACCGTGGCGGCGCCCTCGTCCGGCTATCTGCTGCGCGGGATGGAGACCTTCCAGGTCCAGAAATATCTGGACTACGTCAACATCATGTCGTATGACCTGCATGGCGCGTGGAACGAGTACGTCGGCCCCAACGCCTCGCTCTTCGACGACGGCAAGGACGCCGAGCTGGCCGCGGCGGGCGTCTACTCCACGTCCCAGTACGGCGGCATCGGATACCTCAACACCGACTGGGCGTACCACTACTTCCGCGGATCGATGCCGGCCGGCCGCATCAACATCGGCCTCCCCTACTACACGCGCGGCTTCAAGAACGTGCAGGGCGGCACAGACGGTCTGTGGGGCAGGGCCCCCTCGACCACCTGCCCGGCCGGGGCCGGACTGACCAAGTGCGGCGACGGGGCCGTCGGCATCGACAACCTGTGGCACGACAAGGACACCGCCGGCAAGGAGTCCCCGGCCGGGTCCAACCCCATGTGGCATGCCAAGAACCTCGAGAAGGGCATCGTCGGGGACTATGTCTCCCAGTACGGCTTCCCCTCGAACACCACGCTGACCGGCACATATGCCCGTAAGTACGACTCCACGCTCGTCGCCCCCTGGCTCTGGAACGCGCAGAAGAAGGTCTTCCTCTCCACCGAGGACGAGCAGTCCGTCGCCGCCAAGGCGGACTATGTGGTGGACCGGGGCATCGGCGGCACGATGGTCTGGGAGCTCGCGGGCGACTACGACTGGAACGCCGCCAAGGGCCAGTACGAGATCGGCGACACGCTGACGACGGCGATGTACGAGAAGTTCAAGTCCGCCGCTCCCTACGGCGCGACGCGCGCCGGCGCCGCCCTGCCGAGCGAGGCGGTCAAGGTGGACGTGGACTTCGGCCAGTTCCCCCTCGGCGACTCCAACTACCCGATCAGCCCCAAGCTGAAGATCACCAACAACACGCAGACGGCCCTGCCCGGCGGCACGGAGTTCCAGTTCGACTATGCGACGTCCGCTCCCGCCAACGCCAAGGACCAGTCCGGCTTCGGGACCACGATCGTGCGCAGCGATCACAGCGGCGACAACGTGGGCGGGCTGAAGGGCGACTTCCACCGGGTGTCCCTCAAGCTCCCGGCCTGGCAGACGCTGGCGCCCGGAGCCTCCGTCGAGCTGGACTTCGTGTACTACCTGCCGACCTCGACGCCGTCGAACTGGACGGTGTCCTTCGGCGGCAGGACGTACGCGATCGCGGGCGATCTGGCGCGCGGCACGCGGGTGGTCGAGCCGGGCACGGGGACGAGCCCGAGCCCCTCTCCCGACCCGACGGATCCGGGGACCCCCGGCGCGTGCACCGCGCCGGCGTGGAGCGCGACGGCCGAGTACGCCGCTCCCACGACCGTGTCCCACCAGTCGCACACCTGGAAGTCCAAGTGGTGGACGAAGGGCGAGGAGCCCGGCGCGGCCGGCGAGTGGGGCGTCTGGCAGGACATGGGCGCCTGCTGACCTCCGCTCCGAGACGAGAGGACACGACACGGCAGCGTGATCATGAGCGCAGGCCCGGCCGGGAGACCGGCCGGGCCTGCGCGCTTCCACGGCGGTCGGTCGGGCGTCGTCGCCGAGGCGGCTGTCAGTGCCGCCCTCTAGTCTCGTCCCCATGGGGATCACCAGTGCGTGGGCGATCAGCGCCCACGAGGACGACGTCATCGCGGAGTTGGCGCCGCGCTTCCTCCCCGTCATCGAGGCGGAGCGCAACGATCCGGCCGCACGGCGACGCTGGGACGCCTGGCGAAGGGCGCCGCTGCCCGACTACCGCACGTGGTACGCGGGCGACGACGGCGCGGCCGCTTCGGCGGTCGAGTCGTTCCGGGAGCTGACCTGCGCCGGCGAGCGCGTGATCGACGCGTGCTACGGCGGCGGGGAGGACGATTTCTACGTCGTCGACGACGTGTGGGGACGGCAGGCGGATCCAGCCGGCATGTTCCTCGCCGTCCACTCCAAGGAGTACGCGGTCGCCTCGCTCTTCCACGCCATAGGACCGCGGCGCGCGGCAGAACTGCCCGGCTGGTGCGGCGACTTCCTGCTCGACTCCCACGAGGTGAGGCGGTCGCTGCCCCGCGTGGAAGCCGCGCTGACGTTCGACCTCCGGCAGCGCGTCGCCGTCGACGACCAGGACTGGCTGGACTACCTCCCCGGAGAGGAGAACGTCGTCGACGGCCCTGTGCGCGTCTGGCGCCACGCGGCCGCCGAGGGCCTCGGCCTGTGCGGCTTGTCGCTGCACCTCTACTGACGGGCGGCCGCCCGCGGGGAGCGCGGTCGACGACCGACCTGTTCACGGGGCCCACTGTGTTCCATCTGGAGCACAGTTGCGATCATTGAACGTATGAACATTGTTTTGCGTCGTGTCTTCGCTACGACCGTGCTCCTCGGCGGCATCGCCCTCGCTCTGTGGTGCGTCTTCGGCGCTCCGCACGACTGGACGGGCGGCCAGCGGCTGCTCCGCCTCGCCCTCGGGGTGACGGCGATGGGTCTGATCACCGCCAGCACCTGGCTGATGTTCCCCGGCACGCGCGGCAAGGACGAGGAGCACCCGGCCGCCGGACACGACATCCCTCCGGCGCCCGGGCCCCTGGACGTCTAGGCGTCCGGGTCCTCGACCGTGCGGCGGAGCACCAGGCAGACGAAGCCCCAGGACTGCCGGTAGACGTTGAGCCACTCGGTGCGATGGGCGTCGGCTGCCTCCAGCGCCTGGGCGCTGTCCGGATGCGCGGGATGGTCCAGAGCCCATGCGGCCAGCGACCCCGTCCAGGCCCATTCATAGGCGTCCAGCTCCGAGCGCGAGCTGGCATGCCCGTGGACCGGCGTCCAGCCCGCGGCTCTCACCAGGTCCATGACGGCGGGCAGGTCGCCGAAGTCCCCGAGCATCTCGACGGCCTCGGGCGAGGGCTTGTGCTCCCAGTACCCGTCGCCCACCAGGATGTGCCCGCCGGGCGCCACATGCCGGCCCGCAGCGGCGAGGGTGGGGATCAGACCGCCGTAGACGTGTGCGGCCCCCACGCTGAGCACCAAGTCGAAGGGGTGCGGCGAGGTGAAGGCCGTGGCGTCCTGGTGGTGCAGCTCGATGCGCTCTTGGACGCCGAGCCGGGCGGCGGCCTCCTTCGCGTGCGCGAGCGCGGTCTCGGAGACGTCGACGCCCTCGGCCCGCACGCCGGGGTGGGCCGCCAGGGCGCGCAGGAGCCACTCACCGCCGCCGCAGCCGAGGTCGAGTATGCGTTCGTCGCCGCGTGGGACGGCGCGTTCGAGTAGTCGGCGTACTGACTCGTCGTCGAGCGGGGCGGCGATCGGGTGGTCGGCATGGGCGAGCATGGACATCTGTTCACGTTTCACGGGCGCAGCCTGCCAGCCGCCAGCCCAGAGCGCCTCTGGTTTTCCCCCGTCAGACGAGGTGCTACTTGTACGAGTCGAGGTGGGCGAAGACCACCAGGTTCTCCGTGTAGTCCTTGGCCTCCCGGTCGTAGTCGCCTCCGCAGGTGATCACGCGCAGCTGTGCGTCGGGGGTGTCGGCGTAGACGCGGTCGTTGGGGAAGTCCGCCTTGCTGAAGCTCTCCACGGCGTCGACGACGAAGGTGGCGGTCGTCCCGTCCTGGCGGCTGATGTCGACCTTGTTTCCCGGCTGGACGCTGCTGAGCAGTGCGAAGACTGCGGGGCCGGTCTTCGTGTCGACATGGCCGGCGATCACCGCCGTGCCGAGCTCGCCGGGCGTGGGACCGCCCGCGAACCAGCCGACCAGGTTGACGTCGTGGGCGGGCGGCGCGTCGAGGGCCCCGGACTTGCCGATGGCCAGGGGGACGAAGGGCGCGTCGACGGCGATCGCGGGAATGGACACGCGGTTGGGCGCGGAACGCGGCATCTCCAGGCGTTCGGCGTCGGGAGACGCGGGACTCGGCACGCGCGCGGGCGCCGAGACCGAGGGGCCTGCCAGCGGCTTGCCCTGCGCCGACGGCTCGAAGGAGTTGTAGATGAGCATGAAGCCCAGCAGGACGGCGACGACGGGCCACAGCAGAGTGCGCCCGAGCCCGCGCGACGTACGAGCCGGGTGCGACGGGCCCGAGCCGGGGGGCGGCTGATCAAACATCCGAGAGTGCCTTTCGTACGGCGCCGGCCCGGTCCGCGGCGGAGGGCGGAGGCAGGGCGGCGCGGTCGAGCTTCGGGATTCGGGAGAGGCCAAGGCCGTGGCCGCCGTCTCGGGAACGGCGGCCACGGCTGTCTGTCGACCCGCGAACGGGTCACATCCCTCAGGCCGCGGCGGACCCGGTCAGGTTGCGACGGCGCAGCATGTACGCCCCCGCGCCGAGACCGCCGAGCAGGAGCGCGCTGCCGGCGGCCGCGCTGCCGGTCACGGCCGAGCCGCCGCCGCCGGTGTGGACGCCGCCGTGGGGCTTGTCGTGCTTCCACGACGACTCGCCGCCCTTGTCCCAGCCGCCGCTGCCGCTGTCGGACCCGCCCCAGCTGGAGGAGGAGTCCTTCTGCCATTCGTCGTTCATGACCCCGGCGAGAGCGCCGCCGCCGGTGTGAACGCCGCCCTTCGGCTTCTCCTTGGTCTTCTCGTATTCCTTCTTCTCTTCGTCCTTCTTCTCTTCGTCCTTCTTCTCGTGGTCCTTGTACGACTCGTCCTTCTTCTCTTCGTCCTTCTTCTCGTGGTCGTTGTACGACTCGTCCTTGTACGACTCGTCCTTCGTCGTGGAGTCGGTCGAGTCGCTGGTGGTGTCGGTCGAGTCGTTGGCGGTGTCGCTGCTGGAGGTGTTGTTCTCCTTGTCCCACTCCTCGGCAGTGGTCAGGGAATAGGCAGCCGGAGCTGAGATCGCGAGGGCCGCTGTGACGACGGCCGAGGCGAGCAGGGTGCGGGCAGAGCGCATGGTGCACTTTTCCTTTCGCCGCGACTGCGAGAGCTGACACACCGTCGGCTCAATGGGTCCGCAGCAGCGACGTGATTAACCGTCAGACGGAATGGCGGTCGGCACCACTCGGGAGCTCCGCATCCGAGCGAGTCCCTAGCCTTTTGGGGTGGCGTGCCGATGACATTCACTCGTTGGGCCGCACGCCACGCCGACGGCAAGTTTGAACACGGGGCCAGTCGGAAGTAGAGGGAACGCGGACGGCCTGCGGGCCGGCGAGCCCACAGGCAGCCCCTCACACCCCCACGCCGTCGCTCACGCGTTCGATGCATGAGGCACTCAGTCCTCGTCGTCTGCCTCCGCCGTCGCGTCGATCGTGTCTTCGGGACGTCGAAGTTCGAGAACTCGCGGACGATGCGGATCAGGGCGATGTTCTCCGGACCGATCGCCTCGACCTCGGCCGTGAGGTCGAGCGCCGTCCGCCGGTGCAGCTTCTTGGCCTCGTAGGCGTCGATCTCGTCCTTGAGCTTGGCGTTCGCCACGTCGATCTTGAGCTTGTCGCCCTCCCTGTCGGCGTCGCGCAGGCCCGGTCCCGCCCTCAGCAAGGTGGGCGCGCAGCCGCTCGAACGCGGCGGAGGCCGACAGGCGCACCGCCGGGGCGGGCGGGGCGCCGGCCCGTGACGGCTGTGCCTCGGGCAGCCGGACCGCGCGGCCCTGGGCGACGTCGTCGTGGAGGGGGCGCAGCAGGTCGAGGACGGCGTGGTCGGGCAGCCCGCCGTCGCGGGCGTCCACGTGCCAGGCCGCGGCCAGGTGGTAGTTGACCTCGCCGTGCAGGAGGACCGGGACGAACGGGCGGTCGTGCACCTGGCCCTCGAGGGTCATGCGAGTGACGTCGTCGGAGTCCTGGGACTGGGGTTCGCGCAATCCGCCGTTCAGCCGGGTCCAAACGTGCCCTCACGCACCCGTCCGGCGCGGCCGCCGCAGCCGGTCGCGGAGCACGATCTCCACCAGCCGGGAGACCCCGGTGTCGTAGCGCGGGCTGTCGGGCTCGCTCAGGTCCAGCGGCGCGCGGATGGCGGCGAGCTGCGGAAGCTCGGCGTCCGTGATCTTGGCGGGCACGAACCGGAACGCGCCTGCGTGCGTCCGCTGGAGGACCGCGGCGTACTCGTCTCTGATCCTCAGATCGGCCATGGTGGCGTCGCTGAACAGCAGCACCCCGAAGGCGGCGTCCGTCAGCGCCCCCTCGGTCTCCAGGCAGGTGACCAGCCCGGGCTCGACCCACCGCAGCAGGAACACCGCGATGCCCGCGTCCTGAAGGCGCGTCGCCAGCCGCTCGGCCGCGCCGGCGTCGGCCGGGGCGTAGGACACGAACACCTCGTACCCGCCCTCGCCGTCCGGCGCCGGCAGCGGCTCGGGCTCGGGACTGGGGTGAGAGGCGGAGATCGGGCGGGGGTCGGGGGCGGGTTCGGCGGGGCGCCGTCTGCGGATCTGGCCGCGCACCGCGACATACCCGAAGTACGCGGAGACCACCGCGACGCCCAAACCGGCGAGCCCGACCAGTTCCGCCCCGTCCATGGCACTCAGGCTAGGGCAATCGCCGCTAGGGGTAAGGAGATTGACGAAGTCGGCGCATCACGTGCGCATCGGGCGGCTAGGCCGCGGCGGGCGTCGACCAGGACCAGGTCAGTGCCTCGCCCTCCGGGACGGCCGCCCAGCGGGCGGCGACCGCGTCGAGCGCGGCGCCGGTGCGGGCGAGCTCGGAGTCGTCGAGCGGGCTGCGGCCCACCCCGCGGCCTTCGGTGGGCAGGCCGCTCCAGACCCGGTACGCCCAGTTGACGGCCATCTCGGCGGCCATCACCGCATCGCCCTTGCGGCGCAGCACCTTCAGCCCCGAGCGGCGGTGCCGGCCGGGAGCGACCAGTTCGAACCCCTGGAAGGTCGCGCCTTGTGCCACCGCGCCCCAGAAGCCGTCGGCGAGAGCGAGCTCCCCCTCGACGGCGGCATGGACCAGGTCGTGCGGCATGGTCGGGCCGGTCGGCTGAGCCGGCAGCCGGACGTCGGGGCCGCGTCGGTCGCGGACCAGGATCTCGTGCTGGTTGTCCGGCAGCTTCCGGAAGTCAATCTCCATCGCGTCGACGGTAGGACGCGAGCCCTTGGCCGCCAACTGGATTTCCGGGGCGCGGGCCCGCGGCGCCGAGGCGGTACGACCTGACCGGACCCTCGCGGACCCGACCCGCGCTGTCCTGACCGGACCTGACCTGACCGGGCCTGAGACCCAGCCCGGCCCGGCCCGGCGCGACCCGTTGCGGTGCGACCCGTGTCAGCCGTGCGCCGCCCGGCCGGTCGCGTGCTGCGCGATCGGCAGTCGCGCGCAGCGGCGGCAGGCGCGGGCCGAGGCCGCCACCACCCCGTGCGACGCGGCCGCCAGCGCGCCCGCGAGCGCGATCAGCGTCCAGTTCGCCGCCAGAATCGACGCGACGGCCAGCGCGAGAGCGGCCAGAGCCATGGCCGCGCTGGCGGCGGTGCCCGCCCAGGCGACCGCGAGTGGCAGCCGGTGCGGGGTGGGCAGCCACCGGGCGAGCGGACCCGTGGCGGCCAGCGTCGCCGCGGCGAGCAGGGCCGCCGTCGCCGCGACCGCGGCCAGCTGGACGACCAGCAGATGTGCGGTGTCCGGCAGTTGCCACACCTCACCGTGGCCGGCGCTCCAGATCAGATACCAGCATCCGATCAGGAAGGGGAGGGTGAGGGCGACGGCTCGGGCGGTGTGCCTGGCCTGGGCGATGGTGAGCTCCCGCTGGCAGCTCGGCACGAGCTCGTCGACGTCGCCGAACTCTCGTACCGCCTGGCGAGCCGCGTCCGGGTCGGGCGACTCCCCCTGGGTGTGCGCCGCGACCGTGTCCATGAGGCCGTCGCGGATCTCCTCGATCATCCGGGCCTTGGCGCGCGCCGGGCCGTGCAGGGCGGCCGACAGGGCCGCGACGTACTCCTCGACGGGTGCGGCCGGGCCGCCGACGGCGCTCATGTGGCGGGCCTGGGCTGCGGGGCGGGGTTGAGCACCGCGCCGATCGCCGCGGTGAACTCGCTCCAGGCCGTGCGCTCGGCGGCCAGAGTGCGCCGCCCGGCGTCGGTCAGCTCGTAGCAGCGGCGGCGGCGTTCGCCGACGGACTCCCAGCTGCTGGCCAGCAGCCCGATCCGCTCCAGCCGGTTCAGGGCCGGATAGATCGTGCCCGTCCGCAGCTCGAGCGCTCCCCCGCTGCGGTCCTGGACCGCGGCGATGATCGCGTACCCGTGCAGCGGGCCGTGTTCGAGCACGGCCAGCAGCAGGCCGTCCAGATGTCCTCGCACCGCGTCCGTCTTCATAGGTAGGCAGCCTACCCAAAGAACCGGTAGGCAGTGTATGTATTGGCAGCCAACATATTCGCGCTCGGCTCGGAGGCTGCGCAGTGACGAAATTGCTGCTGTCGATACACGTACTCGCCGCGATCCTGGCGGTGGGACCGATCACCGTGGCCGCCTCGATGTTCCCGCGCTATGCGCGGCAGGCCGCGACCCGCGACCAGGACGCGGGCGGGCAGGACACGGGCGGCGAGCAGGCGGGAGGCCAGCAGAGCGGCGGTCAGGAGACGGGCGGTCGCGCCGCCGGGATCGCCGCGATGCTGCACCGGATCTGCACGGCGTACGCCGTGGCCGGCGTCGTCGTGCCGGTCTTCGGGATCGCCACCGCCGTCCAGCTCGACGTCCTCGCCGACGCCTGGCTCATCGTGTCCCTCGTGCTGACCGCGGCCGCCGCGGGCGTCCTGGGGCTGGCCGTCCTGCCCAGCCAGCGGCGTCTGCTCGCGGCGGTTCAGGAGACGGACACGCACGACGCGTCCGCCGCGGGTGCGAGCGCCCACGATGCGCTGCGTCCCGCGGCGGCCCGGCTGGCGATGGTCACCGGGGTGTTCAACGTCCTCTGGGCGATCGTCGTGGTGCTGATGATCGTGCGCCCGGGCTCCACCACGGGGGCGTGACCCCGGGGCGGCTCACTTGCCGCTGTCCTCCGCGAGGGTGTGGGCGACGAGGGCGTTGGCGTGTCCGTGGCCGAGGCCGTGCTCGCTCTTGAGCCAGGCCACCAGTTCCATGTGCTTGGTCAGCGGCGAGGAGCGTATGAGGTCCTTCCACTCCGCGACGGGGCGACCGTACTTCTTCTCGATCGAGGGAAAATAGCTGGCCGGGCCTTTCACAGTGTCAGTCATGATCTTCACTCTTCCATCCGCGGGCTGCTCATATACGGCCTTTCGTCGATACGGCCTTTCGTCGACATCGCAGACGCCGGGGCGCCGGGGGCGGGGACCGTACGCCGCGTACGACGCCCCACCCGCCGACGCCCCGCCCGTCGCCGCATCAGCTGGGGTCGCCGGACGGCCCCTCGACGATCTCGCGGACCTCGCAGGTGACGGTCCAGTGCGCCGGGTGGATCTGCAGGAAGCGGTTGGCCCACTCCAGCGCCTCGGCCCTGTCCTTGGCCTGGATGATGGAGTAGCCGCCGACGACCTCCTTGGTCTCGGTGAACGGCCCGTCGGTGTAGTGCAGCTTGCCGTCGGCCCAGGTGACCCGGGCGGCCTGCGACGTCGGGGCGAGGCCGGCAGTGTCCAGCATGACCCCGGCCTTGGTGATCTCTTCGAGCAGCGCGCCCATGCGCTGCTCGAAGTCCGGGCCCGGGTCGTCGACCGGGAGGTTCTGCTCGTCGATGCGGACCATCGTCAGAAAGCGCGGCATGGTGACTCCTCGGTTCAGAAGGTAGGGGCCTGTCCCCTGCCTCTCACCTCTGCGTCGAACGGGAGACGCCTCGATCGACAGCCGCCGCGAGATTTCTTCCGAGAAATCTCCGGACCGGTCGCGCGGCCCCCGTCAGACCCTCTGCACAACCGCGCCAGGCTCTCTGCGTAACGACGTGATTACAGCAGGCGCCCGCACATATGACATGCCCGGAACAGGTATGGGGCGTATCCGGACTGTGATCCTCAAGTTCCGCTCAGATCTGATGACGCTGAGATGACCGGGTCCTTACTGTCCTCCCAACGCAGCTGGCGTGCGACGCGGGGGCGATGTCGTCGTCACGCACGGGTGGGGGCTTCGCGCGGTCCGTCATAGACGGGCCGTGTCCGCAGCCGACGGCGGGATCGTTGAAGAGGAATGTGTCGGACCAGATCTGCAACGGCTCCGCTGTGGCCGGGTCATGGGCGTCGCGTCCGGATCCGACCCCTCGACGTGCGACGTCCCGCAGCGACTGACGTGCCCCCGACGGGGACTCGTCCCCCCGACCGTCGAATTCGGCGAATCTGTTGATTTGAAGGATGTACCAGCATGAAGCCTCGTAGTTCCGCCGCAGTCGCCGTGCTCGCGCTCGCCCTCACCGCCACCGCGTGCAGCAGCGGATCCGACGAGGCGGCCGACAAGCCCGTCGGCGGAAAGTCTGGTGTGAACGAGCCGTCGCTGCCCACCTACAAGGTCGCGGAGGACGTCACGATCGACTCCCCGACTCTGAAGAGGGCCCAGGAGAAGGGCAAGCTCGTCATCGGCGCCAAGTCCGACCAGCCGGGCCTGGGCTTCGAGGACAAGGACGGCAAGCGGTCCGGCTTCGACATCGAGATCGCCAAGATGATCGCCGCGGACCTCGGGTTCTCGCCGGACCAGATCCAGTTCAAGACGGTGGACACCAGCGCCCGCGAGGCGGCCATCTCCTCGGGCCAGGTCGATCTGTTCGTGGGCACGTACACCATCAACGACGAGCGCAAGAAGCTCGTCGGCTTCGCCGGCCCGTACTACACGGCGGGCGCCGACCTCCTGGTCCGCAGGGACGACGGGACGATCGGCGGCCCCTTCTCGCTGCAGGGCAAGACCGTCTGCTCGGTCACGGGCTCGACCGCCATCCGCGAGATCAAGAAGCCCGACTACAACACCACGACCGTGGAGACCGCCAAGTACGGCGAGTGCGTCGAGAAGCTGCTCGCCAAGCAGGTCGACGCCGTCACCACGGACGACGCCATCCTCATGGGCTACGCCGCCCAGCGCCCCAAGGACCTGAAGGTCGTCGGCAGCCCGTTCACCGAGGAGCCGTACGGCATCGGCATGGCCAAGAACGACAAGGCGCTGCGCGAGGCGGTCTCGGACGCGATCGAGAAGCACGACGAGAACGGCGACCACAAGAAGGCGTACGACGCCACGCTGGGCCTGTCCGGGTCCAAGTACGGCGGCGCGTCGATGGTCGACCGCTACTGACCGGCGCTCACGCCACGGACGGGTCGATCGCACCCCGTTCGGGGAGCCGTGTACGGCCGAGCTGCACGGGAACCGGCCGATCGCACCCGTTCCGCCAGCCGTGTACGGCCGACCTGTACGCAGGCCACCCGATGTGCCCGTCGCGACCCGCGGCGGGCACATCGGCGTCCGGGGCCGTGTGGCGCACACCCTGGCGCCGTACCGGTCGTACATCTCGACCCACTGCCGTGTCCGGGATGCGTCCCGGCGCGCCTCCGCCCCTGTCTGCGTACGCTTCGAGGGCTGCACGCGATCACTTCGGAGGCTGAACGACCATGTCAGACCAGCGAGTTCTCATCGTCACCGGCGGCGGAACGGGCATCGGCGCGGCCACCGCCCGCACGCTCCGCGCGGCCGGGCACCAGGTCGTCGTCTCCGGGCGCAGGCCCGAGCCGCTCCAGCGGATCGCGGAGGAGACCGGGGCCCTGGCCCACCCCGCGGACACCGCCGACCCGGACGACGTCACCGGACTCGTCGACGCGACGGTGGCCGCCTACGGACGGATCGACGGACTGGTGCTCAACGCCGGCATCGCCCGCCCCGGCGCCGTGGGCGATGTGTCCGTCGAGGACTGGGAGGCCGTGATGCGCGTCAACGTCACCGGCCCCTTCCTCCTCCTGCGCGCCGCGCTCCCACACCTGCTGGAGGCGCGAGGATCCGTGGTCGCGGTCGCCTCGGTCTCCGCGCTGCGCAACGGCGTGGGCAGCGCCGTGTACGCCACCTCCAAGGCGGCCCTGCTGCAGCTGTGCCGCTCCGTGGCCGTGGACTACGGCCGGCAGGGGCTGCGCGCCAACACCGTGTGCCCCAGCTGGGTGCGCACCGAGATGGCCGACCGCCGTATGACGCGCTTCGCCCAGGAGTCCGGGCTGGCGGACGGCGACGCCGCGTACGAGGAGGCGACCCGGCTCATTCCCGCGGGCCGCCCCGGCGAGCCCGAGGAGGTCGCCGAGGCCATCGCGTGGCTGCTCTCGCCCGCCGCCTCCTTCGTCAACGGCGCGGCGCTCACCGTGGACGGCGGCGTGACGGCGGTGGACCCGGGGACGGTGGCGTTCAGCCACAGCGTCCAGCCGCGCGCGTCCGACGGCTGAGCGCCCAAGCGGCGCGCCTCGACGGTCAGTCGACGACCGTCGAGGCGTCCGCCGACGGCGACCGGCTGCGCCTGCCCGGCCAGGGCCGGAAGGGCCGGCCGCGGCCACGGCGGAGTGCTTCCCCTGGAGCATGCTCGCGCTCCTGGCGCCGGTGCTCACGGCCCGTGCGCGCGAGGGGCCGCATGGCGGCGGGCGTGCCCGGCCAGGTCGGCGCGCGGGGTGGAGCTGTCCACGTGCGTGCCGAGTGCTCTGGTCGGGTCTTCCGCAACGAGGGGGCCGACGCCCTGCGCTTCCCCGAGTTCACCGTCTGCGGGGCCTATGCCCTCGTCGTCCTAGACGCCGGCCTGACCAGGCGTCGGGAAGGCGAACCGCGCCTGGGCCCCGGACCACCACGCTCCGATCGCGAAGGCCGCCGTCGCCTCGAGGTAGGCCGCGCGGGCCAGTCCCCCGCAGGGCAGGGGCGTGCAGCCCATCGACGTGATCAGCGCGGCGACCTGCTCCCGAGCGCCAGCGTCGTCGGCGCAGTACGGCACGGCCAGCGCGGCGTCCTCGAACTCCGGCCGCGGCAGCGTCCAGATGCTCTCGTGGCACAGGTTGAACGCCTTGACCACGTGGGCGCCGGGTGCGGCGTCCGCCATCCGCCGGGCGACCGACGACATGCCGCCGGTCGTCAGCATCAGTCCCTCGTCGGTCGGCGCGACGGGGTTCGTACAGTCGATCACCGTCCGCCCCGCGAGCGTCTCGGCGAGGTGCTTCGTCAACTCCGGTGCCGCGTCCGCCGGGACGGCCGCGAGGACGACGTCGCCGTAGGCCGCCGCGTCCGCGAGGCCGCCGTGTCCGGCGGCGCCGACGACGCCCGCGGCGGCCGCGGCGGCGGCCCGGTCGCGTCCCCCGACGAGCACCTGGTGCCCCGCCCGCGCCCATGCGCCGCCCAGCGTCGCCGCCATCGAGCCTGTGCCGAGTATGCCGATGCGCATCGTGCTGCTCCTGTCTCGGGATCGGTGGATCCCGTGTTCTGCGATCCGATGTCGGACGCCGGCGACGCTAGGCGGGCCGATGCACACCGCACGGTGTCCATCGCCCGGGCAGGATGGGGGCATGGAGAAGCTCACCGGCCTGCCGGAGGTCGCGTACACGTCCGACTGCCAGGCGCGCATCGCGTTCGAGGTGATCGCGAACCGCTGGGACGGCGTCATCGTGTACACACTCGGCGAGAGCGGTCCGATGCGGCCACGGGCGCTGCTCTCCCGGATCGGCGGGATCAGCCCCAAGGTCCTCAACGAGGCGCTGCGGCGCCTGGAGTACAACGGCCTGGTCGAGCGCCGCGTCTACGCGGAGGCGCCGCCGCGCGTGGACTACTCGCTGACGGAGGCCGGCGGCGCGCTGCTCGAGCCGATGCGGGCGATGGGCGCGTGGGCGAAGCGGTACGCGGACACCGTGCTCGACGCTCAGGAACGGTTCGGCGAGCGGGGGCGCTCGCGCGCGCAGGCCGCGCCGCGGCCGTGAGGGCGAGGCGGCGGCGAGGCGGCGCCCATCCGATCCTCCCGCCGGACGAGCACGCCCAGCAGGTGCTGGCCTGGCTTCGGGACGACCCCGTGCCGGCGTCCCACGACCGTCCCTGACCGAGCAGGGCCGCCGCCCCACCCACTCGCCCCAACCGCCCCAACCGCCCCACGCGTCAGAGCCTCTTCTATGGTTGCTGCTTATGTGGCCAGGACAGCAGCCGCCCGGGGGCGAGCAGAACGCGCAGGACCAGCAAGCCAATCCGTACCGGAATCCGCAGTCGCAGCCGTACGGACAGCCCGCGCAGGCGGGCCCGTACGCACAGCAGCCGGGGCAGGCGGGCCCGTACGCCCAGCAGCCGGGGCAGGCGCCGTGGGCCATGCCGACCCAACCGTCCGGGACGCCGGCGGTCCCTGCGGCGCCAGGCGGCAAGAGCAGGAAGACCCTTGTCGCCGTCGCCGCGGCCGCCACGGTCGTCGTCGCCTGCGCCGTCGCCGGCTTCGTGGTCCTGAACGGCGAGGACGACAAGAAGGACTCCGCGACGGACTCCGAGTCCACGTCGGCGTCGTCGCCGGCGAACGGGCCGAGCAGCGCGGAGAATCCGCGCGCCGGGGGCAAGCCCGACCCGGTCGTCCCCGGCTGGAAGGTCGTCGTCAACCCCGAGCGGGGCATCGCCTTCGACGTGCCCCCGGAGTGGGGTCTCAAGGCGGCCTCCTGGGTCAGCTTCGTCGTCGACGAGAAGGACCCGGAGGAGAAGCCCCTGGTCGGTCTGAAGGCCCCGGCCATGCTCAAGGAGAAGTGGTGCCAGTCCGACGAGGACAGGAACGGCGCCGCCGAGGACACCGCACTCGCCACGGTCGGCTCACGCGGTGAGAAGGGCGCCAAGAACACCTCGGAAGCCGCGGTGAGCAACGCGAGCACATGGGTCTACGGCGCGTACGCCCAGCCGGACAAGAAGAAGGTGAAGGCCGGTCAGGCCACGGCGTACACCACCTCGTCCGGCATAGCCGGCAGCGTGGCGACGGCCGAGTCGGTCGGCGTCGTGAAGAAGGGCAAGTGCGACACCGACGGCAAGGCGACGGCGTTCGCCTTCAAGAACCCCAAGGGCGACTTCGTGTCCTGGACGTTCGTCGGCGCGAAGGGCGTCAAGGACGAGGTCCCGGACGCCACGATCCAGAAGATCCTCAGCACGGTCCGTCTCGTCGAGGCGGCGAAGACCTCCTGAGCCGAGGGCTCGCGGAACTGTCGAGCCGCAGGGGCTCCGCGGCGACACGCGGCGCTCGGGGGCGCGCTGGCGGCCGGGCGGTGTCGAGGAGGGCGCGGGGCGTCTCGCAGAGGGTCGCTAGGAGGTCGCCGTGGCCGTGCCGGCGCGGTTCGCTAGGAGGTCGCCGTGGCCGTGCCGGCGCCGAAGCCCGTCTGGTGGGCCCACAGATGGGTGCAGTTGGAGCACTGGAGGTGCAGCAGGCTGCCCACGTTGGAGAGCAGATAGCGCCAGTGGTCCCGGCAGTTGCGGCCGGCCTGGCAGACGGCGCAGTCCTCGTGGTCGTTGCACTGGGGGCAGGGCACCCACGCCCTGCGTCCGATGTCGGCGCTGGGGTCAAGCGGCAGCATGGCCACCGCCGATTCCGGGCGGGAGCACCCCGGCGCTCACGAGCTCGTCGTAGATCCGCCGCTGGTCCGCGTCGAGGCCCGAGTACAGCCGGCGCTCGGCCTCCTGCTCGCCCTCCAGGACGGCGATCGGGTCCCAGCCGTCGCCCATCGCCTCGACGACCGCGGCACGCCGCCGACCCTCTTCATGGGTCAGGGATATCTCGAAATCGATGTGTTCCGGGTTACTGGCGTGGCTCATGGTGCACTTCCTGGGCGAACGATTCCGACGTTTGTATCAAACGCGTTCGATTCGAGGAAGCGTCAGCTCAGCGAGCGACGTCACTGCGGGTCGCCGGGGTCGACCGGGTCGTGTCCACCGGCCCCTCAGCCGCCGGGAACCAGCGGCCATTCGAACTAAATGCCCGAAATGCACCTTTCGCTGCCCTGTGCTGCACCCCACACCCGCAGCCGTCCCGAAGCGGGCCGCCGAGCCGGGAGGCGCCCGGCCGCGGCCCGCTCCGCGCGGTCAGCAGATCCGCGGCAGCTGCTCGCCGATCGGCAGGTCGACCACCCGCGTCCCGCCGAGCCCCGTACGGGCCACCACCATGCCGGGGTGCTCGGCCACGGCCTCGCCGATCACCGCCGCCTCGGCGCCCAGGGGGTGCGCGCGCATCGCGTCCAGCACGGCGTCGGCGTGCTCTCTGGGCACGAAGGCCACGAGCTTGCCCTCGTTGGCGACGTACATCGGGTCGAGGCCCAGGATGGCGCAGGCGTTCGCCACCGGCGGCGGGACCGGGATGCTGCGCTCGTGGACGACGACGCCTGTGCCGGACGCGGCCGCGATCTCGTTCAGGGCGGCCGCCAGGCCCCCGCGGGTGGGGTCGCGCAGCACGTGCAGATCGGGGGTGACCGCGAGCATCGTCTCCACCAGGCCGCCGAGGGCCGCGCAGTCGCTCTCGATCTCCACGCCGAACTCCAGGCCCTCGCGCACGCTCATGATCGCGACGCCGTGGACTCCGACGGCGCCGCTGACGATCACGACGTCGCCGGGGACGACGCGCTGCGGCCGCAGGTCGACGCCGGCCGGGACGAGTCCGATGCCCGCGGTGTTGACGTAGATCCCGTCGCCGTGGCCGGCTTCGACGACCTTGGTGTCGCCCGTAGCCACCTCGACTCCCGCGGCGCGCGCCGCGGCCCCCATCGCCTCGGCGACGCGGGCGACGACCGAGACCTCGACGCCCTCCTCCAGGATGAAGCCGCAGGACAGATAGGCGGCCCGGGCGCCGCTCATGGCGAGGTCGTTGACGGTGCCGTTGACCGCGAGGTCGCCGATGCTGCCGCCCGGGAAGAAGAGCGGCCGCACCACGAAGGAGTCGGTGGAGAAGGCCAGTCGCGCGCCGCCCAGCACGAGGGTCGCGGAGTCGCTCAGCTGGGCCAGCGCCTGACCGCCGTAGGCGGGCGCGAAGACGTGCTGGACGAGCTCGGCGGAGAGCGCGCCGCCGCCGCCGTGTCCCATCACGATGCGGGGCTGGTCCCGCAGCGGCGCGGGGCAGGTCCAGCCGGCGACGTCCAGGGGCTGCCGCCCCGCGGCCGGCTGCTCCGTGCCCGGCCTGCGCGCTTGGGTGGTCTCAGACAACGGGGCTCGCCTCCACAGCTGCGCTCATGACGTCCAGTCGGCGGTACAGGTAGTACGCCGCGCAGGCCCCCTCGCTGGAGACCATCGTGGCGCCGAGCGGAGTGCGCGGCGTGCAGATGCCGCCGAACGCCTCGCACTCGTGCGGCTTCAGCAGGCCCTGCAGCACCTCGCCGCTGCGGCACGCGGCGGGCTCCTGGGTGTCGATGCCCGTCACCGAGAACCGGTGCTCGGCGTCGAAGTCCCGGTAGCGCGCGGACAGCCGCCAGCCGCTCTGCGCGATGACGCCGATCCCCCGCCAGGCGCGGTCGGTGACCTCGAAGACGTCCTCCAGCATGGCCTGGGCGGCGGGGTTCCCCTCCGGCCGCACCGCGCGCGGGTAGGCGTTGTCCACGGTGTGCTCGCCGCGCTCCAGCTGCAGCACGGTCCTGCGCACGCCTTCGAGGATGTCCAGGGGCTCGAAGCCGGTCACCACGATCGGGACGCGGAACCGCTCGGCCAGGGCGGGGTACTCCGCCATGCCCATCACGCTGCACACATGCCCGGCGGCGAGGAACGCCTGCACCCGGCAGCTCGGGGACTGCATGATCGCCTCGATCGCCGGGGGCACCCGCACATGCGACACCAGCAGGCTGAAGTTCGGGATGCCGAGCCTGCGCGCCTGATACACCGTCATGGCGTTGGGGGGCGCGGTGGTCTCGAAGCCGATGCCGAAGAACACCACCTGGCGGTCCGGGTTCTGCTGCGCGACCTTCAGCGCGTCGAGCGGCGAGTAGACGACCCGTACGTCGCCTCCCTCGCTGCGGACCTGGAACAGGTCGCGGCCGGTCCCGGGCACGCGGAGCATGTCGCCGAAGGAGCAGAAGATCACCTCCGGCCGGGAGGCGATCTCCAGCGCCTTGTCGATGACCTCCAGCGGGGTCACGCACACCGGGCAGCCCGGTCCGTGGATCAACTCCACCTGTTCCGGAAGGAGTTGGTCGATGCCGTGCCGGATGATGGTGTGCGTCTGGCCGCCGCACACCTCCATCAGCGCCCACGGCCTGGTCACCGTGGAGTGGATCTCGTCGAGCAGCCGACGAGCCAGTTCGGGGTCCTGGAACTCCTCGATGTACTTCACCTCTGTGCCTCCTGCGTCGCTTCGCCGCCGACCGGCGCCGCCTGTCCGCCGACCGGCGCCGCCTGTCCTTCGACCGGCGCCGCCGCTCCCGCGGCCTCCGCCGCCAGCTCCCACGGGTCGCCGAACTCCTCCTGGAGCATCCCGAGCTGGGCGAACAGCTCGAGCGTGTGCCGGGCCGACTCCTCGTCCAGGCGTTGCAGGGCGAACCCCACGTGGACGATGGCGTACTCGCCGACCTGGAGGTCGGGCAGATACTCCAGGCACACCTCCTTGACCACGCCGCCGAAGTCGACGGTGGCCATGCGGGTGCCGTCCCGTTCCTCGATGTCCATCACTCTGCCGGGCACCGCCAGGCACATGGGCTTCTCCTCGCTGTGGGTGGTCCGCTGTCCGGTCCTGCCGGCGCGGCTCGTCAGTTGGCGGCTGTGCGCCGGCCGCTCGCGCGGGCCGCCGCCATGAGCTGGCCGAGCGCGAGTCCCCCGTCGTTGGGAGGCACACGGCGGTGGCGCAGGACGGTGAAGCCGTCCTGGCCCAGGGCCGCGGCGCACGCCGAGGAGAGCAGGGCGTTGGCGAACACCCCGCCGGTCAGGGCGACGGTCTCCAGACCGTGGCGCTCGCGCGCCAGGGCGCAGGTGCGGCGGACCAGAGAGGCGACCGCCAGATGGAAGCGCGCGGCGACCAGCTCGGGCGCGACGCCCGCGCGCACGTCGTCGACGACCGCGGCCAGCACGGGCGCCGGGTCGGCGCGCACCGCGTCCCCGCTGTCCGCCGCCGGGCGCAGCGCGAAGGCGTACTCGGCGCCGTCGGCGTCGGCGACCGCGGGCGCGCCCAGGGCCGCGGCCTCCAGCTCGATGGCCGCCTGGGCTTCGTAGCCGGCGCGGTGGCACACGCCCGCGAGCGAGGAGACGGCGTCGAACAGGCGGCCCATGCTGGAGGTGGGGACGCAGTTGAGGTTCCGCTCCAACTGGCGCTCCAGCACCCGGCGTTCCTCGGTCGGGCAGGCGGTCACGCACGGCAGGTCCGGCGCCCAGGCGAGGCCGGCCGCCCGGAGGTGGGCCAGCGCCATGCGGTAGGGCCGGTGCACCGAGGCGTCGCCGCCCGGCAGCGGAACGTACGCCAGATGGGAGAACCGGGTGAACCCGTCGTAGTCCGCGACCAGGAACTCGCCGCCCCACACGGCCCCGTCGTCGCCGTAGCCGGTGCCGTCGAAGGCGACGCCGATCACGGGCCGGCTGCCGTCCAGGCCGTGCTCGGCCATCGCGGCGGCGATATGCGCATGGTGGTGCTGTACGCGGACGACGGGCCGGCCGGACGCGTGGCGCGTCGCCCACTGTGCCGAGCGGTAGCCGGGGTGCCGGTCGGCCGCCAGCAGCTCGGGGCGGACCGCGGTGATGGACTCCAGCTGCCGCTCGGCGCGCTCGACGGCGCGCTGGGTGGCGAGGTCGCCCATGTCCCCGATGTGCGCGGACAGCCACGCCTTGCGCCCCTCGCCCAGACAGAACGCGTTCTTCAGGTCGCCGCCGACGGCGAGGGCCGGGCGTACGGGGACGGGCAGTTCGAGGGGCAGCGGTGCGTAGCCGCGGGCGCGGCGCACCATGAGGAGCTCCCCGTCGCACACGCGCACCACGGAGTCGTCGCAGGGCACATGGATCGCGCGGTCGTGGCGCAGCCAGGCGTCGGCGAGCGGGGCCAGGGCCTCAAGGGCCTCGGCGTCGTCGGTGACGATCGGCTCGCCGCCCGCGTTCCCGCTCGTCATCACGAGCAGAGGCGGTCCCCCGGCGTCCGCGGGCAGGCCGAGCAGCAGGTGGTGCACGGGCGTGTAGGGGAGCATGACGCCCAGGTCGGGGCTGCGGGGTGCGACCTCGTCCGCCGGGCGGACGGCCCCGGGCGGCCGCGGCCCGCGGCGGCGGCGCAGCAGGACGATGGGCCGTACGGCGCCGGTGAGCAGGCGTCGCTCCTCCGGGCCGAGGTGCACGAGGTGCTCGACGTCGGCGACGCTGCGGGCCATCACGGCGAACGGCTTGTCGTCCCGGTCCTTGCGGCGGCGCAGCAGCGCCACGGCCCGGGCGTTGGACGCGTCGCAGGCGAGGTGGTAGCCGCCGAGCCCTTTCACGGCGACGATCGCGCCGTCCGCGAGCAGCCTGCGCGCCTCGGCGACCGGGTCGTCGACGGGCACGCGGCGCGGCGGCGCACCGGGCTCGGGCGCGGCGACGAGGAGTTCCAGGCGGGGGCCGCAGGCGGGGCAGGCGACCGGCTGTGCGTGAAAGCGGCGGTCGGCGGGGTCGGCGTACTCGCGGGCGCAGTCGGGGCACATCGGGAAGCCGGCCATGGTGGTGTGCGCCCGGTCGTAGGGCAGGCCGGTGACGATGGTGAAGCGCGGGCCGCAGTGGGTGCAGGTGATGAACGGGTGGCGGTGGCGCCGGTCGGCCGGGTCGGCCAGCTCCCGCAGGCAGTCCTCGCAGACGGCCGTGTCCGGCGAGACGAGGGTGCGCGCGGGGCCGTCGGAGCGGGAGGGGACGATACGGAATCCGGCGCCGCCCGCGAGCGGCACCTCCTGGTGGTCGACCGACTCCACCTGGGCCAGCGGCGGGGCCTGTTCGCAGATCCGGTCGCAGAACTGGGCGACGGCGAAGGGGGCGCCCTCGACTTCGGCGACGACGCCCTCGCCGGTGTTGGTGACATGCCCGGACAGCTCCAGTCCGGTGGCGAGGGTGTACACGAACGGCCGGAACCCCACGCCTTGCACCACCCCGCGGACGACGACCCGTCTGCGCTGCGCCGCCTCGGCGGCGGCGGCCGGCTGTGGTCCGCTCACGAGCCGGACTGCGCCAGCGCGCCCGGGGCGGCGGAGGGGGTGTGGTCCTGGGCGTGCGGGTGGGCGTGGGTGTGCGGGTGGGCGTGGGTGTGCTCGTGGCCGTGCGATCCGTCCGCGTGCTCGTGAGAGCCGGGCCCGTGCTCGTGGCTGTGCGCGGCCTCCCCGTGGCGGTGGCCGTGCGGCTCGTGCTCGTGTCCCGGTGCGCGGTGCACCTCGTGGCGGGCCATGACCGGCGCGTGCACCGGCGCCCCGTCCGCCGCCGCGAGCGCCCGGTCGAGCAGCGCGCCCACCGCCTCGCCGCGCCGCGCGGAGGTCAGCAGCACCTCCACCCCCGGGTTGACCTGCTCGACGTGCGCACGGAACGCGGCCTCGTCGAAGTCCACGGCGTCGGCGATGTCGACCTTGGTCACCACCACCAGGTTGGCCAGCCCGAAGGCGGTCGGGTACTTGAGGGGCTTGTCCTCGCCCTCGGTCACCGACGCGAGCACGACCCTCAGACTCTCGCCGAGGTCGTACGACGCGGGGCAGACGAGGTTGCCGACGTTCTCCACGAACAGCAGCCGGGTGCCGGCGGGCAGCCATCCCTCCAGGTGCCGGCCGAGCATCTGGGCCTCCAGATGGCACAGCCCGTCGGTGCAGACCTGCTTGACCGGAACGCCGGAACGGGCAAGGCGTACCGCGTCGTTCTCGGTGGCGAGGTCGGCGGTCAGCGCCGCGACGGGGACGCCGCGCCGGCGCGCCGCCAGCAGCTCGGCCTCCAGCAGGGCGGTCTTCCCGCTGCCCGGGCTGGACAGGAGGTTGACGACCGAGGTGCCGCGGGCCGCGAGCTCGGCGCGCAGGGTGTGCGCGGTCGTGTCGTTCTTGGCGAGTACCGCCTGTTGCAGGTCGACCTCTCGGCACATGGTCAGCGCTCCTCGAAGACGGGTTCATGGGTGCGTTCGCGATCCGCGGCGTCCTCCCACCGCACGCTGAGGATCTGCAGCTCACGGCCCGAGAGCAGCTCGTCGGCGGCCTGGCCGCACACCGGGCAGGACAGCTGCGGCGGCATGCCGACCGCCCACTCGTCCGAACAGCGGGCGCAGCGCGCGCGGCCGGGCACGGTCTCGGCGACCAGCTCGGCGCCCTCGAGGACCGTTCCGGCGCAGGCCAGTTCGAAGCAGAAGGACAGCGCGTCGGGGACGACTCCGGCCAGCTCGCCCACCTGGAGCCGTACGGACGTGACCGAGGTGACGCCGCCGGCTCGCCGGGCCGCGTCCTCCACCTGGCCGACGACGGCCAGTGCGATGGACATCTCGTGCATCGGTCTCCGTCCTGGCACAGGGTCGGCGCCGTCCAGGCCATGGGCCGGTGGACGACGCGCGCGGCCCGCTCCGAGGGCTGACGGCGCGGTCGGTCCGGGTCGGCTCCATTACACGGCTGGGCGGCGGCGATCTGGTTCTGGCTCGCCGACGCCCAGGCGCGGGTACGCCGTTCGGTGCAGCCTCGGCCGACGGCCGAGGCGCCCGCCCGTCGCCTCACATCTTGCGGATGCGCAGATAGCGCTTGAGGTCGGGCAGGATCTGGGCGAGGATCGCCGCGAGCGCGGTGGCGGCGGCCGCGCCGCCGATGATGGACTTCTTCATGGTCTTCTCCTCACGTGCCGGCGGAGCCCGCCGCGGCCTGCGGCGCGGGCGATGGACTGTCGGCGTCCCGCAGCAGGTCCGCGATCAGCCGCACGGCCTGGGGCACCGCGGCCGACACCTGCGGGCTGAGGCCGATTCCCTCCTCGACGTCGGCGGGTTCGCATCCCACCACGACCGTGCGCCGCGGCGGGGTCCCGCCGGTGCCGGCGCACAGGGTGTGCAGCAAGGCGAGGACCGAGTCGGGGGTCATCCGGTGGCCGTCGAGAGGGGGGTGCCCGCTCTCGGGTCCTTCGAGGCCGTCCGGCTCGATCACATACAGCGTTCCGGGCGCGCCGCCGCGTGCGGTGGCGTCGACCAGGACGAGGGTGTCGTAGCCGTCGAGCAGTTGGTAGGCGAGGTGGACGCCCCGCACGCCGATGTCGACTGCCTCGACGTGCTCGGGCAGCGGCTGGGCGGTCAGCGCGCGGACCGTCTCGACGCCGAAGCCGTCGTCGCCGAGGAAGATGTTGCCGACTCCGGCGACCAGAGTGCGGGGAGCGCCCCGCGCGGGAGTGTTCACGCGTCCTCCAGATGAGCGACCTCGTCGGGCTGGAAGTACAGGAACCGGCCCTGCTCGCGCCGGATGTCGGCGCCGGGGTCGCCGTCGACGGTGACGGCGAGGTGCACTCCCCCGTCCACGTCGTGCAGCACCGCCTCGACCTGTGCGCTGCGCCCGTGCAGGAACAGGTCCTGGGCGTCGGTGCGCCGCCGGCCGGGCCGCAGCAGCACCCGGCTGCCGGCGCTCACCGGGCGGCCGTCGACCAGGACGTGGTCGCGGGCCGGGTCGACGCTGCTGTCGGCGCCCGGGTCCCACCACGGGGTCTTCGGGAGTACGACGCCGTGCTCGTCGGGCGCCGCGGTCCCGGTGACCTCGCGCAGGCCGCGCACCGCGCCGTGGAGGCGCTCCAGCACCTCGGGGGGCATGGAGTCGGCCAGGTCGATGACGGCCGCGGCCCGATCGTCGGTGCCGCGCGCCTCGCGCTTCTCCTCGTCGGTGAGGGCGGCGGTGCGCAGCGCGAGGATCTCGTCGATCTCCAGGGCGTCGTACAGCACGCCGGGGCTCTCCGGCGCGATGGCCGGGTGGTCCTCGAGGATGATCGGGGACGACAGGACCAGGTCCGCGCGCCCGGGCTCGCCCGCGAGGACGGGCCAGGTGTGCAGGTTCCGGCAGGACGCGACGGCGCCGCGCGCCCACTGGGGCGGGTCCGTCATCGACAGGAACGCTCCGGCGTCGAGGCACATCAGCAGATGGCTGGCGACCAGGCAGTACGGCAGGGCCGCGTCGCGGTCGGCGGCCGACTGCGGCTGCCAGTCGCTGGTGTTCTCCACGACGGCGGTGAGCCGCATCGCCCGGTAGGGGCCGTCGAGTTCGGCGGCGGAGATCCGCACAGTGCCGCTGATCTCGGCGCGGCGGCGGACGAGCCGCCCCACCATCTGGCCGTCGGCGTCGAGCACCGGCTCGCTCTCCTCGGCCGCCGGCCGGGTGAAGGGGAAGACCGCCTCGCCCCCCGCCAGCTCGGCCACGGGGACGGCCACTTCGACGCGCTCCTCGACGCCCTCGTCCCAGGGGACCAGGACCCGGTCGGGGAGGTGGAGCTCGCTCACGGTCTCGAAGCCGCCGTCGGGGCGCACCTGTTGGACGATGCGCCGCTGGGCGCGCAGGAAGCGCGCCTCGGCCGACAGGGTCGCCCCCTGCTTCGGCTCCATCAGGCACTCGGTGTGCTGGAAGTCGTGCTCCTCGTGGGCGGCGCTCCAGGCGGGCGGCACGAGGACGCCGAACTGCCAGCGCAGCCGGTTCTTGGCGGCCGAGGCCCGGTACGGGTAGAGCACATAGCCCTCGAACAGGACGGCGTCGGCGACCTGCCGGGCGGTGGCGAGCCGGGCCTCGGCGGCCGGGCTGAACGCTGCGGCGGTCATGGCGCCGTCCCCTCGGCGCACGGCACGGTCGCGGACTCGGCCTCCAGCAGGGCCGCGACGGTCGCCTCCCACGAGGGGAGCGCCCGCCGCGAGCGGAACGCGAGGAGGGCGTCCAGCGCCTCGCGGTCGAGCCTGATCCAGCCGCAGCCGGGGAAGTGCTGCTCGATCGCCTCCCGCCAGGCGGCCACCGGCATCCGGAAGGCAGCCTCTCTGTCCCAGGGCACCGGTTCGACGTGGAAGCCGCCCGCCCCGGTGAAGGCGGTGCCGGAGAAGAGCATCAGCAGCGGGACCTCGCCGTCGACGAGCGCGCTGAGGTAGCGGGTTCCGGCGACCTCCATGTCGTAGGTGCACGGCACGACGACGTCGGTCTCCGTCTCGCCCGTGAAGCTCGGGACCATGACGGAGACCTGGGTGAACTGGAGCGGGTTGAGCGTGCTGCCCCAGCGGGAGCGCTCGCCGAACAGGTCCGAGAGCCCCTCGGCCTCCGACGGTCCGTAGCCGCGCCGGGCGGGCTCGATACGGATCTGGCAGCGCAGGGCGAGGGCGTGCACCTGGGCGTCGTCGGAGGCGGTGATGCGCAGCCGGAACACCAGGGTCGGGCCGGCGGCGAACCGGTCGGCGCGCACCGAGACGCAGCTGAAGGCGAACTCGGTCACGGCCGGCTCCCTTCCGGCGTCCGGACCCGGCGTCCGACCTCCTCGAAGAACGCCTCGAGGTCGGCGCGCGCCTCGGCGCCGCCGTCGAAGCCCTGCCACAGCAGCCGCATGCGTCCCACCAGTTCGTAGCAGACGTCGATCGGGACGAGGTAGCACTCGGCGAGCCCGTCCACGCGGCGCACGAGCAGGGCCTCCACGTCGGGTTCGAGGAGCGCGGCCAGCCGGCTGTCGCCGAGCACGGACTGCCAGGTCGACGGCTCCAGTTCGCTCTCGGTCGCGCCGGCCGGGCTCGGGTAGAGCGCGACCAGCCGGTCGAGCGCCGCGTTGCGGAAGAAGAACGCGACGCTGACCGGGATCTGGAGCAGCTCCCACGCGCCCTCGGCGAGCCGGCGACCCGGTTCGGCGAGCCAGCGGTCGGGGACGGCGCGGAAGCGTCCGAGCACCGCGCCGGGGCGCGAGAGCACCTGGGCGCAGGGCGTGCAGGCGCAGGCGAGCGCTCGTTTCTCGGTGTCGACCAGGTGCCGGTGCCCGGCGTCGGGCACGGGCACGCCGCACAGTTCGCACCGCTCCTGGCGGGGCGGCCGGGGCTGGGCGAACCGCCGCAGCCCGCGCGGCTGTCGCACGGCCTGGGCCCTTCCCGGTCCGGCGGGCGGCGCGCTCACCGCGCCGCGACCGAGGACGGGGCGGCCTCACAGGCGTGCGGGGATCTCCCGATCTGGAGCAGGGCGGGCTCGGGTGCGGCGCCGGCCGCCTCCAGCAGCACCTCGGACACCTCGGGCGCGAAGCCGGCCACGGCGTCCGCGGCGGCCTGGCGGGTCGCCTCCTGGGTGCTGGGGCAGCCGCAGCCGGACGTCTTCGCCGTCCGCAGCCGCAGCGCGCCGGTGGCGTCGTCGAAGCCCGCCGCCTCGACGCCCAGGCCCCGGACGCTGTCCAGGGCGCGGGCGACGCGGGTGTCGAGGTCCTCGGGGTGCAGGTCGTGCAGGACCAGCAGGCTCGCCACCAGCCGGTCGCCGAGCAGCGCGGCGAGCGGGTCGCCGTCGCCGGCCGCGCCCTGGCCCTGGCCCGGTCGGGCGGCGGCGCGCAGCAGCTCGACGGTCCGGGCGAGTCCCGCGCCGTAGAAGTCCATCAGGACCCGCACGAGCTCCTCGGCGGCGGCGCGGGCCTGCTCGTCGCCGGCGGCGGCCAGCTGGTCGAGGATCTCCTCGACGCGCCGGCCCGCCTGCTCCGCTGTCGTCGCGGTCATCCGGCCAGGCCGCTCAGACCGGTGGGCACGTGCATCTTCTGCACGGTCTTGCCTCCGCCGACGTACATATGGACGCCGCACGGCAGACAGGGGTCGAAGCTGCGCACGGCGCGCATGATGTCGATGCCCTTGAAGTTCTCCGGGGGGTTCTCCTCGAAGATCGGCGTGTTCTGCACGGCGTCCTCGTAGGGTCCCGGCGTTCCGTACGTGTCGCGGACGCTGGCGTTCCAGGGGGTCGGCGGGTACGGGTGGTAGTTGGCGATCTTGCCGTCCCTGATGACCATGTGGTGCGAGAGGACGCCGCGCACGGCCTCGGTGAAGCCGACGCCGATGCTCTCGTCCGGGACCTCGAACTTCTCCCAGGTCTGGGTGCGTCCGGCGCGCACCTCCTCCAGGCCCTTCTCCGCGAAGTGCAGGGCGAGGGCGGCGGTGTACGCCTGGAAGTAGGTGCGGGCGCGGTTGCGCTCCAGGGCGTTGCTCCAGCGCGGGATCTTCCACTCGAAGGTGGTCTCGGGCTTGGTCATCGTGCGGGGCAGGTTGATGACGACGCTGCTGCCGGTCGCCTTGACGTATCCGACGTCGACGAGCCCGGACAGCGCGGTGGACCACAACCGGGCGATGGGGCCGCCGCCGGTGTCCAGCGCGAGGTGGTCCTTGCCGTCGAACCAGCGCGGGGACATCACCCAGCTGTAGTTGCCGGCGAAGTCCCGCTTCTGGGGCGCGGGGATGGTGTGCTGGTTCCAGGGGTGGCGCGGGTCGACCGGGTTGCCGAGCGGGTCGTGGGTGACGAACTGCTCCTGCCCCTCCCAGTCCTCGTAGTACGAGCTGCCGAGCAGGATCCGGATGCCGAGGTTGATCTCGGTGAGGTCGTTGGTGACCAGCTTGCCGTCCACGACGATGCCGGGGGTGACGAACATCTTCCGTCCCCAGTCGGTCATGTTGGCGTAGGTGAAGTCGCAGTGGTCGGGGTCGTTGAGCGCTCCCCAGCAGCCGAGCAGCACCCGTCGCCGGCCGACCTCCTCGTACCCGGGCAGGGCTTCGTAGAAGAAGTCGAACAGGTCGTCGTGGAGGGGGACCACGCGCTTCATGAACTCCACGTAGCGCATCAGGCGGCTGAGGTAGTCCGTGAAGAGCTGGACGGAGGCGACCGTGCCGACGCCGCCCGGGTAGAGCGTGGAGGGGTGCACATGGCGGCCCTCCATCAGGCAGAACATCTCCCGGGTGTAGCGGCTCACCTGGAGCGCCTCGCGGTAGAACTCGCCCTCGATGGGGTTGAGGGAGCGCATGATGTCGGCGATGGTGCGGTAGCCGTGCTCGGCGGCGTGCGGGGACTCGGTGCGCTCGGCCAGCTCCAGCACGCCGGGGTTGGTCTCGCGGACCATCTTCTCGCAGTAGTCGACCCCGACCAGGTTCTCCTGGAAGATGTTGTGGTCGAACATGTACTCCGCGGCCTCGCCGAGGTTGATGACCCATTCGCCGAGGTGGGGCGGCTTCACTCCGTACGCCATGTTCTGCGCGTACACCGAGCAGGTGGCGTGGTTGTCGCCGCAGATGCCGCAGATCCGGCTGGTGATGAAGTGCGCGTCCCGGGGGTCCTTGCCCCGCATGAAGACGCTGTAGCCACGGAAGACCGACGAGGTGCTGTAGCACTCGGCGACCCGCTTCTGCTTGAAGTCGATCTTCGTGTGGATCCCGAGGCTGCCCACGATCCGGGTGATCGGATCCCAGGACATCTCCACCAGGCCGGAGCCGTCGGGTGCTTTCGTCTTCGGTGCCATCGTGTGTGCGGTGCCCTTCTTCACGTCGTGCAGCGGGTCGAGCAGGAGAGGGGGTCGGTGTCCTGAGGGGCCTGCGGGGTCTGAGGGACCTAAGAGGCCTGAGGGGCCTGAGGGGTCCTCACCACGGCGGGCGGTAGCCGGTGGTGATCTTCTCGCCCGGGTGGCGCCACTTGGGCTCCTGGTCCACGGTCTTGGCGGTGATGGAGCGCAGTCTGCGGATCACGGCGCCGTACGCGCCGCTCGCGGTGCTGGAGAGCTTGCCGCCGGGGGGCTCGTCCATGAACGGCATGAACTTGTCCGGGAAGCCGGGCATGGTGCAGGCGATGCAGATGCCGCCGACGTTCGGACAGCCGCCGATGCCGTTCATCCAGCCGCGCTTGGGCACGTTGCACTTGACCACCGGCCCCCAGCAGCCGAGCTTGACCAGGCACTTGGGAGAGTCGTACGTCTCGGCGAACTGGCCCTGCTCGTAGTAGCCGGCGCGGTCGCAGCCCTCGTGGACGGTGGCGCCGAAGAGCCAGGTCGGGCGCAGCTTGTCGTCCAGCGGGATCATCGGGGCGGCGCCGGCGGCCTGGTAGAGCAGGTAGGTCAGCGTCTCCGAGAAGTTGTCGGGCTGGATGGGGCAGCCGGGGACGCAGACGATGGGGATGCCGGCCTTGGACTTCCAGTCCCACCCGAGGTAGTCCGGCAGGCCCATCGCGCCGGTCGGGTTGCCCTGCATGGCGTGGATGCCGCCGTAGGTGGCGCAGGTGCCGATGGCGACGACGGCCAGGGCGTTCGGCGCGAGCCGGTCGATCCACTCGCTGGTGGTGATCGGCTGCCCGGTCTCGGGGTCGTCGCCGAAGCCGCACCAGTACCCCTCCTGCTTGATCGACTCGTTCGGGATGGATCCCTCGACGACCAGGACGAACGGGTCGATCTCGCCGCGCTCGCCCTTGAAGAACCATTCGATGAACGTGTCGGCGCCCCCGACGGGACCGCATTCGAAGTCGATGAGCGGCCAGTGGACGGCGATCTTGGGCAGGCCGGGCAGCACGCCCTGCACGATCTCCTCGATGCTCGGCTGCATCGCGGCCGTCAGGGCGACCGAGTCGCCGTCGCAGCTCAGGCCCGCGTTGATCCAGAGGATATGGATCGGAGGTGTGTCTTCGCCTTGCGCGCGGGGGCTGTCCGCGGTCTGCGTCGCTGCACCCATGGGGATGCCTCCTAGGGGGCACTACGGAATCGGTGCCACTAAAGGGATCAATGGCAGGAAAGCTGGATTTCTGACACTCAGCTCTCTTGGTAACAGGCCCCCGGTCCCGGTGGGAGGTCGGACAGGGCCAATGGGGTGACGTCGCGGCCGGGCTGGTCCGGGCTCGCCGCCGAGCGGGCGGGGACGGCCGCGGCGATGTGCGGCGGGGTGCGCGCCGGGCGCTCCTTGCGCACGAAGGCGCGGCGCAGCGCGTGGTAGGGCGCGGCCGGGTCGGAGAAGGTCGCGCGCATCCGGGCGAGCTCCTCCTCGCGGTAGGCGGCCAGCGGCTTGAGGGCCTCGTCCCGGTCGCGCTCCGCCTTCTTCGCGACCGTCCGCGCCTGGGCGGCGGGCGAGGAGGCGAGGTGGGCGGCGAGGCGGGCGACCTCGGCGGGGAAGTCCTGCGGGGCGCAGGCGACGGTCCGGTCGACGAGCCCGAGCCGTTCGGCGGCGGCCGCGCTGAGCGGCAGCGCTTGGTCCGTCAGCCGCTGCGCTGCGGCGGGGCCGACGCGGCGGGGCAGGGTGTACGTCCAGTACTCGGAGCCGTACAGCCCCATCAGTCGGTAGTGCGGGTTGAGCACGGCGCCCGATCGGCACCACACCTCGTCGGCGGCGAGCGCCAGCATGAGGCCGCCGGCGGCCGCGTTGCCGCCGACGGCGGCGACCACCATGCGGTCGGTCGTCGTCAGCACGGCCTCCACGAGGTCGTCGACGGCGTTGATGTTGGCCCAGGACTCCGCGCCGGGGTCGGCGGCGGCCTCGATGACGTTGAGGTGGATGCCGTTGGAGAAGAAGTCCCGTCCGCCGCCCAGGACGAGCACCGAGGTGGGGCGGGAGCACGCCAGCCGGTAGGCGCTCAGCAGCCGTCGGCACTGCGCCGTGCTCATCGCTCCGCCCGGGAAGGCGAACGAGAGGAAGCCGGCCTGGCCCTCCTCGCGGTAGCGGATGTCGGACCAGGTGCGGCGCTCGGGGTGCGCGAGCAGCGGTGCGGGGTGCTCGCGCAGCGCGGGCAGCAGGTCGCCGAGGGCCAGCACGGCGGGCAGCTTGAACGCGGCGGGTCCGCCGGGCGTGCGCCGGGGCCTCAGCTCCGGGATCCACACGGCCCCGTCGACGGTCGCCCGGCAGACGGCCCCGGCCCGGGTGCCCAGCAGCTCGCCCGGACGGCCGCGCAGGGTGTCCTCCGCGTGTCCCCCGTGCAGGTACCACTCCTGGCCGAGCAGTTCGTCCAGCACGCCCGGCTGGGAGTCGGCCGCGCGCAGCTTGCGCACGACCGTCTCGGTGGGGTCGCTGTCCCAGCGGATGCGGCGCAGTTCCTGGCGGAGGTAGGGCCGGCAGCGGGCGCCGTCCTCGGCGTCGAGTCCCGTCTGGGGCTGGGGGGTGTACGCGCCGGACTCGAAGCGCTCGACGGCCAGCAGCACGGCGGCGCTCGCCGCGTCGGACACCTCGTTGCGGTAGAGGTCGCTCTTGGACACCGGCGGCACGGCGCACTCGACGCTCGCCCATACGTCGCCCGCGTCCATCTCCGCCTGGGCCTGGAGCACGGTCACGCCCCAGCGGGCGGCGTCCTCCTGGACGGCCCAGTCGAGCGACGAGGGCCCGCGGTCGCCGACGGGCCCCGGGTGGACGATGAGGCAGGTGTGCGCGGACCACACGTCCTCGGGGACGGCCGTCTTGAGCATCGGCGCGACGACGAGGCGCGGCTCGTGGCGGCGGACGGCGGCGCGCAGGGCCGCGTCGTCGAGCGCGAGCTCCACGGCGACGACATGGCCGCGGTCCCTCAACTCGGCGTGGACGCGCTGGGTGAGGCTGTTGAACGCACTCGCGACGAGCAGGATGTGCACGACGACCTCCCAGAGCCCGGCGGTTCACGACCGGGACGGGAGCCGGCCGCCTGTGATGGTCGACCGCTTCGCCGGGCCCGGCGCCGACGCCGAGCCGCCGTGTCACCCGAAAGCGACCATCGCGGCGTCCACCCGGCGGCGGCCGGGCCTGCGGGGGCGGGCGCCGCGCCCGGCGACAGCGCTCAGGGCGGGCCGGCCGCCGGGGCGATCAAGCCGCATTGCCCCTTACAGAGTGGCTCAAACCCGTCTGTGACGTAGATCATTTGCAGCTTTCCACCGAAACTCCGCCATGGTCACAGCATTTGTGGGATTGTCAGGCCGATTGTTACTCGCTGGTTTTCGCGAGTCTCTCCTTCTGTGTACCCCCCACTTCACATGCTCGAGGTCTTCCACGTGCCCAAAGTGCCCGCCAAGCACGCCCTGTTGGCTGCTCTGGCGACCGTTTCCCTGCTGCTTACCGGATGCTCGTCCGAGTCGTCTCCCTCGTCGTCCGCGGCCGCCGCCGCCGACGCGCCGGAGCCCAGCAGCAGCGCCGCTCCCTCTCCCTCCGCCTCCCGGCAGCTTCCCGTGGCCGAGGCGCCCCACGGAGGGTCGACCGCCGTCGCCCGCGTAAAAGAGAACGGGAAGGCGGAGAAGTCCCCGCTCAAGGTGGCCTCCTATGACCGGAGCAGCCGACGAGCCGTCATATCCGGGGCGGGGAAGCCCGCCTCCTCCGCGAGCGCCCCCGCCGCCTCCGCGTCCGCCCCAGCCGCCTCCGCGAGCGCCCCCGCCGACGCCGCCCCCGCGGTCGGCGACGTCATCGCCAGCGGGCCCGCGCCCGGGGCGCCCGACGGACTGCTCGCCAAGGTCACCGACGTGGCCAAGCAGACCCCCAAGGGCACCGAGGTCAAGACCGAGCCCACGACGCTCGGCGCGCTCCTCGGCGACGACAAGGCCGAGGGGACGGTGCCGGTCGACCCGGCGACCGTCGACGTCGAGCCGCTCGTCAAGGGCGTCAAGGTCTCCTGGGCGAAGAACGGGAACATCCGCGTCGGCCCGCAGGGCGGCAAGGTGCCCCTCGGCAGCCTCCGCCTCGACGTCGGCGCGGACCTTCCGCTCCCCGTCGCCGAGGGATCGCCCGTCTCGGGCGGCGCGTCGGTGGCGGGCTATGTGCAGCTCGCGCCGCAGGTCGAGTTCTCGTACGACGGCTCGTCCATGCTGCGGCCCGACTCCGCCTTCCTCGGCCTCAGCGGCGACTGGGCCTCGCAGTGGGAGCTGAAGGGCAACGCGACCGCCTCGGCCAAGCCGGTGCGGATCCCCTTCGCCAAGCTCCACGCCGACCCGGTGATCCAGGTCGGACCGGTGCCGGTCGTCGTCAACCTCGACCTGACCGCCTATATCGAGGTCACCGCGGAAGGCCGCATCAGCGTCGAGGTCAAGCAGGACGTCAAGGGCGCCTTCCGGCTCGGCGGCAGCTACACCAAGGCGGGCGGCTGGAAGGCCGTCAGCACCTCGGACATCACCGGCACTCCGGTGCAGGCGAAGATGACCGCGGCCGGCGAGGTGAAGGCCACGCTCGGCACGGAGGCCTCCGTCGGCCTGTACGGCGCGGTCGGCGTCACCGCGAACCTCGCCCCCTACATACGCGGCGAGGCCCAGGCGACCGCCACGCCCGAGTCGCTCGTCGGCTCCTGGAAGGTCGCCGGCGGAGTCGACCTGACCGGATGGCTCCAGCTCCAGCTGTCCGTCTTCGGCACGCCGATCTTCGAGCACCGCATCCCGCTGGGGGCGCTGCACCGGGAGTGGACGCTCGCCCAGGGCGAGGGCGGGGTCGGCCGGGACACGCCGTGACCGTCGAACGACAGCGGCGCGTCGCCCCCTGACGCACGCCCAGCAGTACGGGAGAGCCCCCGCCGGACGTCCGGCGGGGGCTCTCCCCGTCCGTTGAGCCGCGCGGACCGCGCCGCGAGGCGGTATCCGCCGCCGTGTATCTACGATGGCCCTGTGCCTCGTGATCATGAGGAGGGCGGCGGACCGAGCCTGACGGCCCGGCGGCGTCCCCGGGCAGCGCGTTCCTGGCTCTGGTGGCTGCCTCTCGCGGTGATGGCGGTCGACGTGAGCGTGGAGGCCGTCGTGCACAGCCGCGAGCCGGTGAGCTTCATGCTCACCGGAGTCCCGCCGCTGGCCGCGGCCACCCGCGGCCCGCGGGCCACCGCCGGGTTCACCGCGGTGTGCATCGCCCTCGAGATGGGCATGGCGGCGCGGCGGGCGGGGCACTTCGCGGAGCAGCACCATGTGGCCCTGTACTGCGCCACTCTCGTCGTCGGCGCCGCCAGCGTCGCCCTGTCCGCGCAGCGCGTCAGGGCGCAGGCCAGCCTCATCCACGCCCGCACCGTCGCCGAGGCCATGCAGTTCGCCCTGCTGCGCCCGGTCCCCCGCACACTGGGCCCGCTGTCGATCGCAGGACACTACGCGGCGGGCGAGGGCGGAACGCTCGTCGGCGGCGATCTGTACGAGATCTGCGAGACGCCCTTCGGCGTACGGGCGATCATCGGCGATGTGCGCGGCAAGGGACTCGACGCCGTGCAGACGGTCTCCGCGGTCCTCGGCAGCTTCCGGGTGTCCGCCCACGAGTGGCAGGACCTGAGCCAGCTGGCCGAACGCCTCGAGCTCAGCATCGCCCGCAACAGCCCGGCCGCCCCGACGGCGGACGGCGAGCTCTTCTGCACCGCCCTGCTCCTGGAGTTCCCGCCCGGCGCGGGCGAGGTGAGGATCGTCGACCGCGGGCATCCGCCGCCGGTCCTCATCGGCGGGTCGGGCGCCCGCTGGCTGCCCACCGCTCCCTCGCTGCCCCTGGGTCTGGGCGAGCTGTCCCCCAAGCGCGCCGAGATCACCGTGCATCCGCTGCGGCCCGGCGAGCTCGTCGTCACGTACACGGACGGCGTGAGCGAGGCGCGCAACGAGAGCGGCGAGTTCTACCCCGTGCTCGACCGGGTGTCGGAGCGCTTCGGCGGCCGTCTCCTGCCCGACCCCGCGGCGGTCGTCTCCTTCGTGCGGGCCGACGCCGAGCGCTGGTCGGCGGGCGCGGACACCGACGACCAGGCGATGCTGGCCATCAGGACGTCGGCGGCCGACGAGCGCCGACGGGGTTCACCCCGCTGACCGGCGGCGCCAGGACCGAGACGGCCGGACCTCCTCGGCACCGCCGGCCCCGCGGGCGGCCGCGGGGCGCTCAGGCCTCCTCGCCGGGAGGCGGCGCCGCATCGGCGAGGAAGTCGAAGGCGAGCCCGCTGGAGCCCTCGCCGCGGCCCGCGCCGCGGCGGGCGGAGAGCCAGACCGAGACCCGGCCGTCGCGCCAACGGGTGCGGTTGTACGAGACGGTGACCCGGGCGCCCGCCTGCGGCACCTCCTCCTCGTTGACGAAGTACTGCCGCCCCTGGTCGTACCCCTCCCGCAGCAGCGCGGTCCGCGGCCTGACCGGCGTGCCGTCGACCACGCTGGGCAGGGCGGCGCGCTGGAGCTGGACATCGCGGTTCTGGCCGGGCACGTGCACGGGGATGAAGGGGATCCAGTTCTCCGGCACGGAGTTCATCGCCTGGTAGGCGACGGGCGCGGCCGGTTCGGGCGGCGCGGGCTGCGGCTCCCTGAGCCGCAGGCGGTGCGCCAGGACCTCGGCGGCGACCTCGCTGCCGCGCCGGGCCTCGCCGGTGGCCAGCCGCACGGTCTTCTCCACGCCCCAGACCATGTTGGCGCTCTCGTCCCGGATCAGGGCGACCTCCTCCAGCACCGGGCCCTCGGCGATCTTCGGCACGCTCGCCGGCAGCAGCAGGCTGGTGTCCGCGGGGACGTGGTCGTCGCCGACGGTGTCGAGCGTGAACATCGACCAGCGCTGCCAGTCGGCGTCGTCGCCCGCGCCGGCGGGGGTGATCCACAGCTTCTGCCCGAAGACGTCGGTGACCGCGAGCCCCTGGATCCGGGCCAGCGTGCCCGCGGGCAGATCGCAGGGCAGCTGGTACCAGTCGTTGCTGTAGACGAGCGCGAACTCCAGGAAGACCAGCCGGGCGAGGTCCGTGCTGTCCGGCCGTACCGCGGCGAAGTTGGTCCGGCCGTCCTCCAGGGCCCACCAGCGCGGCAGCGGCATGCCGGAGAACCGGACCGGGGCGGGGAAGACGGTGCGGTGGACCGCGTCGGTCGCCTCGCGCGCGCCGCCGAGCGGCCCGCCGGGGTCGACGGAGAACGCGTGCCAGTCGAGCGTCCCGCCGGGGTACTCCTGGACGGTCAGCGCCTTCTCGCCGCTGCCGCCCGGGTCGCCGACGGCGACGGAGAAGCGGTGCTCGAGCCGGCGCGGGTCCCACGTGGCGTTCGCCGTGTGCGTCGCGGGGTTCTCGGCGGGCTGGTCGATCAGGGCGTCGAACCAGGCGACCAGGCGCCTGCCGAGCCTGACCAGCTCGGCGCGGTGCAGTCCGAGCAGTCCGGCGATGCCCTCGTGCGCCAGACCGCCGCCCTTGAGGTGGAGGTAGAACTCGTACCCGTCCATCCGCCGTCCCGCGACCGCCTGCATCGACGACCAGACCTCGGGATGCGCCACGCGCGCGGTGTCGTCCGGGTCGTCGGGGTCGGGCAGCGCGATCGGGTAGCGGGCGATGTACTTCTGACGCACATTCAGGCTGAGGATGTTCAGCAGCAGGTTCTGGCCCAGGAGCTTGAGCCAGCGGCGGCCGACGGCCAGGCGCAGATCGAAGGAGATCCGGTCCCCGCCGAGGGCGAACGGCACGGCGCGCCGCTCCGCGACGGCCTCCAGCGGCCGGTCCGCGGGCAGGTCCTCCACGGCGCCGCCGCCCGGCCGGAACCGGGTCGGCGCCGCCGTGGCGACCGAGTAGGTCGCGGTGACCGGCGAGCCGGCGTCCGAGCCGCGGAACTCGCCGAGCTGCCACTGCCGGGTGAGCATCCACAGCGGGTCGCGCACCTCCGCCCGCAGCGCCCGGTCGAAGTCGGTGGTTCGGGGCCGGCCCTCCAGCCGGTTCCACAGGCCGACGGTCGGGGCCTGACGGCGGTCCAGGGCGGTGCGGAGCTGTTCGATGCGTGGCTCAGTCATGGGTCTTCCATCGCAGGTTGGAGATCGCCAGGTCGGTGGAGACGGTGATCGGCTGCCGGGTCGCGGACATGACCGTGGCCGGCAGCAGCTGGGCGTACGCGGTGTCGTCGAGGTGCGCCGGCTCGACGGCCCGGATCTTCGCCAGGTCGAAGGTCTCCGCCACGGCGGCGGCCAGGTCGTCGACCGTCCAGGCGCGTCCCCTCACCGGCGGGACGACCAGCAGCATCGACTGCGCGGGCTCGGAGTCCGGACGGTCGAAGTGCACCGCGACGCCGGTGGTCTCCTGCTCGGCGGGAATCACCTCGGTCCACTCGTCCAGCAGCAGCCCGCAGCGCTGAGGAGGGCCGAGCAGCGGCTCGGAGGCGTAGTGCGCGGTGAACAGCAGCCGGTCCTCGACGATCTCGGCGCCCGCCTTGAACTCCATGGCGAGCCAGTGGTCGTCGGCTCGGTAGGGCAGCTGAACCGGGGTCAGCTGCGGCTCCTGCCAGCCCAGCACATTGCTCAGCAGCCCGCCGGGGCCGCGCAGCGCGTCGCCGAGCATGACCGCCTTCTCCCACAGCCGCGGCTTCTCCCGTACCCGCGCGATGCCGTGCACCCAGTCGTCGACCGGGAAGTCCCGGCCGACGTCGTCGCCGAGGTGCCGGGTCAGCCGGGCGCTGTCGTCGCGGGCCTTCTTCCAGTCCGTCGCGAGCCGGCCGGCGGGCGTGAACTCGGGCACCGCGAGGACGTCGTCGCCGAGCAGGGCCTTCAGCGCGTCGGTCGCCGCCTGGACCCGGTCGGGCCCGGTCACGGCCTTGTCGTGCTCGCCGAGCGCCTTGTCCGCGGCGGTGAGCCTCGCACTCACGTCGACCTGGAGCGAGAGCGCGCGGGCGAGCAGGTCCCTGCCGTAGGCGACGACCCGGTCCTTCAGGGGCGTCAGGTCGAGGCCGACCGGGTCGACGTCGCTCAGCGGCAGCACGGCGGCGACCTCGGCGAACAGGCCGCTCAGCGTCGTCTTGGCCGTGCGCGCGATGCGCCCCAGCGCCTGCACGCGGCTGTGGAACGCCGACCGCCTCAGGGCGACCGTCGCCCTCAGCTGCGCGGGCCGCGACGGGCGGGGGCTGGTCGGGGTGGTGGTGAGCAGCCGCTCGGCGGCCTCCAGCAGCCGGAAGCGCTCCTCGGCGGGGGTCGCGGAGGGCAGTGCGTCATAGCGGGCGACGAGCGCGTCGGCCTCGGCGAGCGAGCGGCCCATCCGGTCGGCGGCGACGGCGACCGCGGCCAGCAGGTCCGCGAAGACCCCGCGCCGCCAGCCGGTCGCCTCGCCCCAGCCGCTGCGCACCATGCCGAATCCGCCCGCGGTCGTGATCAGTCGGGCGTACCCGGCCAGGAGCGCGTCGATCCGGCTGACCACCGCCGCGCGCTGCGGGGTCGCGGGGTCGGGCGGATACAGCGGCGACAGCTCGGCGAGGTAGCCGGCGGCGTCGGCGCGCAGGTCGTCCAGGGCCTTGCGGACGGCGGCGGGCCGCTCCCTGGGCAGGGACACCGCGTCGTCCGCGGACCGGTCGACGGGGACCGCGCCGGACGCGGCCGCCAGATCGCTCGGCCGCAGCGGGCGCGAGGTGGTCAGCAGCGACCGCAACGCGTCGACCAGCGGCGACAGTTCGAAGAGACTGATCTTGTCGCCCACGCGCTGGGTGTAGCGGATCGTGAGCACGGCGTCCGGGCGCGGGCGGTCCCGGTCGGTGACGACGCCGATGATCCGGTCGTCGAGGTCGGTCATCGCGGCCTGTCCGGCCGGCCGCAGCGCCCACAGCAGGTCGATCGGCTGAAGCTCGAGGTCGTGCTGGGTGACGACGCGGCTGCGCGCCTGGCCGCCGACCGGGTCGGTCCAGGCGACCAGGACCCCCACGTCCTGCGGGCGCGGCAGCAGCGTCGGCAGCCAGGCGTTGACGGCGGGCTCGGCCTTGGCGCGCGGGCCGTTGCCCTGGAACAGCGTCGAGCCGTGGTGCGGGCCGAGCCCGGGGGTGAGCACCAGGCCGAGCCGGTGGGTCAGGGTGACGCCGCTGCGCGGGGTCTGGACGACCGCGGGGTCGGGCGGGAAGCCCTCCTTCGCGTACGCGTCGAGGGTCGCCGCCGCCCGTTCCGGGTTGCCGAGCAGCGCCTGGTGGGCGCCTTCGGCGACGGCGAGGTCGGCCAGCGCGTCGTGGACGTCCAGCAGGCGCCGCACCTCCTCGTCCATCGCGCACTGCTCGTCCTCGCTCGCCGGGGGCATGTGGTCCGCGCCGAAGGGGTACCGCGGCCGCGCGGGCGCACGGGTCGCCCGGCGGACGAGTTCGAGGCCGTCGACGACGTTGCGCGCCTCGATCACCTCGAGGGGGGCGTCCGGTCCCGGCGTCGCCGCCGAGAGCTTGCCCGCGCGCAGCGGGAACGCGCCCCGCAGCGCCGGGAGGAACTTGTCCAGCTCGACGCCCGGACGGCCCTCGTGGAGCCCGCGCTCGAACCGGTAGCCGAGCAGCGCGCCGAGCGACTGCCCCTGGCGCAGGCCGTCGAGCAGGGACAGGGCGACCCGCACCCGCTCGGAGCTCAGGTTCACCGCGAAGGAGTCCGCCTGCTGCGGCGACCCGTTGGCGAGATAGCCGGCCCGCAGCACCGCGGCGGTCCTGGCGTGGCTCGGCGACGGCGCGTGGATGTAGCCGCCGTTCTTCGCGTCGTGCGCGATCGAGGAAGCGCCGAAGACCTGCGCGAGCTTGCCGGTCAGCGGGACCTGGGCGAGCTCCCGGTCCGTCCGGGGGCGCACCTGCTCCAGATAGCCGTACGCCCCGACGTGGACGCCGCGGCGCGGGGCGGCCGTGCCGTCGGGGCCGTACCGCAGCTCGGACAGCCGTTCGTTGGCCAGTCCCAGCAGCCAGGCGTCCAGCCGGTAGGTCGCGCAGTCGAGGTGCTCGGCGAGCACCCGCTCCAGCCGGGCGGTGGGCAGGTCCGCCAGCAGGCCGATCGCCTTGGTCTGCTCGTCGAGCGGCGCGGTCGCCTCGTCCGTGCCGAGGACGCCGGGGATGAACTGGTGCACCAGCAGATCCGGGTCGGCGCTCCCGGTGACGGCCGGGTCCGGCGCGTACAGCTGCCGGTAGCGGCTCTCGCTCGGCGGCGGCGCGGGCTCGCCCTCGCGCTGGGTCCTGATGTGGATGAACGGCGGGTCGGCGTACGGCGCCGGGGCGCGGCCCGCCGCGACGGCGAGCCGCCGGCCCGCGTCCTCCCAGCCCAGCAGCAGCGCGTGCCGCAGCAGCAGATACAGCAGCGCGGCCGGCGGCCGCCCGGCGGCGAAGCCGTCCTCCAGCCGGATGGTCTCCAGGTCGGTGCGCCCGTGCTCGGCGAGCCAGTGCAGGTAGTTGCGGGAGTCGGGCGCCGGGGTGTACCTGCGGACCGGGTCGGTCTCCGACAGCGGCCGGTCGTCGACGAGGGGGCCGAGCAGCGGATACTGCGTCCCCGCGAAGAGGCGGCGGATCAGGTCGGGGTCGGGCCGGGCCGGCGGGTCGGGGGCGTAGCCGAGGCGGGCCAGCAGCGCGCGGATCGGCTGCGGCATCTGGAGCTGCCCCTCCAGCGCGGACACCACGCTCTCGCCGAGGCCGGCGAGGTTCTCCCGGTTGAAGAGGTCCTCGACGCTCTGCGCGTACCGCTGGTGGTACTCGGCGGAGGTCGGGTGCAGCGCGAGGATGTCCAGCAGCCGCTGGTGCGGGTCGTCGTCGCCGCCGTCGATGTGCGCGACCTTGCCGACGGCGGCCTGCCAGTCCTGCTGCGCCTGGCGGAGCACGTGGTACAGGGCGCGCCGGTGTCCGGCCTGCTCCGGCCAGGCCAGGCGGCTGAAGGCGGTCGTGGGCAGGATTCCGTACGGCTGCCGGCCGATCTTGACGGTCGGCGCCGGGCCGCGCCCTGAGACGTGCCGCAGGAAGAAGTCGCGGGTCTGTGCCACGGCCTGCGGCGACAGGATCGGATGCAGGGTGGTCTGGAGGAAGCTGCCCCAGGTCGCGGGCCAGAGCGCTGTGCCGGCGGCGCGTGCGTCGCGCTGGTCGGTCCCCTCGGCGTTCGGCATCCCAGTCAGCACCGCGGGGTCGACGCCGAGCAGCTCCGCGAACCACTGTCCGTCCGTCTTGGCCGTCCAGTCGCCGGGCGCGGCCTGGGCGCGCGAGCCCGCCGCCGCGCGCAGGGCGGCCGCCGCCTCCTCGCGGGCGTCCTGACCGGCCGGCCGCTGCTCGGTGTTGTTGGCCGGCGCGCCCTGCGGCAGCAGGCCGTATCCCGCGGTGCTGCGCAGCTGACGGGTGATCAGCGCGCCGAGGTCGGCGGCGGACTGCTCGGCGGTCCTCTGCTCCCGCAGCCCGAGGACGATCAGACGGTCCAGGCCGCCGCGGGTGCGGTCGTCGAGGGGGATCCGCAGGCCCATGCCCGCCCGGACCGCCTCGTCGAAGTCGGTGAGCCAGAGCAGGGCCTGTGGCACATGCAGGGCGCCGGTCTGCTCGTTCACCTTCAGCTGGTCGTCGGCGCCCGGGTCCGGGCTGACCGACAGGTCGCCGCGGACCGGCGCGCCGGTGGCCGTGAGGACGAGTTCGCCGGCCAGATAGCCCAGCGCGGTGAACCGGTCGGGCAGCAGCTGCGCCGTGGCCGGCTTCGTCCAGGAGTCCGGGGCGACGGCGGCGGGGCGGGGCAGCACCATGAAGGCCACGAGCACGCCGTCGTGGGCGCTGCCGGGCGCGGCCTCCACACCGGAGGGCCGTCGTCCCCGGATCGCCGCGGCCCGGCCGGCGCCGACGGCGGCGAGCAGCGCGGCGTCGGCGGCGCGCAGTCCCACCCGGTCGCCGTGCGCCCGCCAGACGGCGCTCCAGTACGCGACCGTCGGCTGCCGGTCGTTCGCCGGGAGCGCCGCCTCGCTGACGATCACCAGCACAGCGGTGTCCTGGGGCACGCCGGCCGGCCGGTCGGCGGCGTTGGCGGGCGGGTAGGCGGCCTTCAGCCAGCTGGCCCGGCCGGCGGGGACGCGTCCGGTGAACTCCTGCCAGGCGGCCTGCTCGGCCGCGGCGGCGCCGCCGGCTCTCCACAGCCCCGTCCAGTACGCCCGCAGCGCGCCGGACTCGGCCTCGCTGGGCAGCGGCTCGGACTTGTCGATCGCCCACTCGTCCGGGAACACCCGCACCAGCAGCTCGGTCGGGGTGAAGCGGGTCTCCAGCCGGACCGGCCCGAGCAGCACCGGATAGTCGTCACTGAGCGGGTCGGCCATCGGGCAGCATCTCCTCTGCGTGTACGGCGATCAGCACGGGCGCCTGGAAGAGCATGTACGCGATGTCCGCGGAGCTCAGCGCGGCGTTCCACAGCGGAAGCGCGACGTCCTCGCGGCGCTGCTCCTGCTTCTCGGGGTCGTCCTCGGAGCCGTCGAAGGGCAGGAGCGGCACCTGGACGGCCGGATCGAGCTGGATGAACCGGCTGCCCTGCGGGTCCACGTCCCGCCAGGACAGGTCGTTCCACACCTCGACCGGGGTCCCGGCGCCCTCGTCGGCGCCGAACCGGGGGTCGCCCGGGCGCTCCTTGACGACGAAGAACCAGCCCGGGTCGTCCGGCGCGTGGCCGCGCGCCTGGGCCGCCGTCAGATCGAAGCCGAGCAGGGTGATGTCCGGCTCGACCTTCGCCTCGTACAGGGGAAGGCGCACCAGGTGCGGCGGCGGGCGCTCCTCGTCGGGAATCACAGCCAGGACCCGCTCTCGGCCCGGGTCCGGGACGCCGTGCTCGTCTCGCGCCCAGTCCGCCTTGTGGGCGTAGACCGCGGCCGTCGGGTACTTCTTCAGCAGCTCGCCGCGGATCACCAGGACGAGCTCCTCCTCCTGCTCGCCTGCGAGATCGCGGTTGTCGTGCGCCCCCAGGGCCGACTCCGGCGTCCAGGAGTCGATCGCGGTGATGTCGTAGAGCCGCTCGCGGCGCTCGGCGGGCGTCTCGCCCGGCAGCGACAGGGCCGGGCGCGGGTCCCAGAACTGCCTAAAGGGGGTGCCCCGCTGATCGGTCGGATACTCCCGCCACAGCAGCTCGCGGGCCATCTCGTGGTTGAGCCCGACCATGAACGCCTCGATGAACTCCTGGTCGGTCGCCAGCAGGGTGATGGTGTTCGGCGGGATCAGCTGGAGGTTGGGCACGAACGTGTCCACGGACAGGTCCAGCAGCGACTGGAACATCGGCAGGTCGACGACCGGATAGGCCATCGCCTCGATGAACCGTTCGGCGAACGGCTGGAGCCGCCCGGGCAGCCGTACGGAGGAGAGCAGATGCCGGGGCACGGTGTCGTCCGAGCGCAGGCCCGTGAGCATCCGGTCGGCCGCGGCCGGGACGCCGAGGGGCTCGCGGGCGTCGGCGCGGCCGCCGACCTCGGCGTCGCCCCAGCCGCGGTAGACGTCGCGCAGGCCCTCCTTGAACCGCAGCGCCTCCTCGCTGTCGGGTTCGCCGGGCTCGGGGACGACTCCCTCGCCGGGCAGGCTGAGAAGGAAGTCGCCGCTGGTCGGCAGCTCGCCGACCGGATCCTCGCCGGCCAGGGCGCCGTCGGCCGCCGCGCGGGCGCCCGCTGCGGGGCCGGGCGGGTGGAGGACGTCGGCGAGCTGCTGAGGGGTGACGACGGCGGACGGGGTCGTCTTGGCCGCCGCCGCGGTGACCGCCCCTGTCTCCTGGTCCATCTTCTCCAGCAGCTCGTCCGGCTGCCGGTTCTCGAACAGCGTCCGCGTCAGCCGCGTCCCCGGCCGGGTGATCCGCCGCATCTGGGGCGACAGCGGCGCGGCGGCGACCTGGCTGGCCGCCACCTCGAACCCGACGGCGACCTCCCGGGCCAGCCCTGCCCGCGCGCCGGCCGTGCCCCGCGCGCCCGAGCGCGGCCCGGTCACCCGGGAGTGGGCGGGCGCCGTCAGCCGCAGCGCCCGGCCCGCGGGCTCG